>NZ_BAAGPR010000038.1:0-64609 GCF_054783955.1 Streptomyces mayteni
CTTCGAGGCAACCATCCCCAGCGTCGGCTCCGCAACGACATGACGCCATCACGGGACGTCACCGACCCGGCTTGACAATGTCATTGGGAATCTCTCCCTTCGTGGCGAACTCCACAGAGACGCCGCCCAGTTGGCTGATGCGGGCCTCGAACCGGTCGCCGGGCGCGGCGGCCGCCATCGGCCCGAGCGCGCCGGTCAGCACGATGTCCCCGGCCCGCAGCGGGTCGCCCGCGGCGGCGAGCGTCGAGGCGAGCCAGGCGGCGGCGTTCAGCGGGCTGCCGAGGCAGTCGGCGCCCGACCCCTCGGAGACGGTCACGCCGCGCCTGGTCATCGTCATCCGGAGGCCCCGCGGGTCGAGCCGGGCCAGCGGGACGGGTGTGCCGCCGAGCACGAACAGTCCGCTCGACGCGTTGTCGGCGACGGTGTCGACGATGGTGATGTCCCAGTCGGCGTTGCGGCTGTCGACGATCTCCAGGGCGGGCAGCGCGAACTCCGTGGCCCGGATCACGTCGGCCACCGTGCAGTGCCGGTGCGGAAGTTCGGCGCCGAGGACGAGGGCAACCTCGGCCTCCACCTTGGGCTGGATCAGCCGCCCGGCCGCCACGACGCCTCCCTCGGGGACCGCCATGTCGGCGAAGAGCGCCCCGAAGTCCGGCTGGTCCACGCCCAGTTGGGCCTGGACGGCGGGCGAGGTGAGGCCGATCTTGCGTCCGGCGAGGCGCCGCCCGGTGGCCGTGCCGCGCTCGACGTTCAGCCGCTGCACCGCGTAGGCGGCGTCGACGTCACCCGGGGCGAGGAGCGTGCGGACCGGCGGGCACGGCGTGTTCGTGCGCGCGGCCTCCCACAGCGCGTCGGCCGCCTTCGTGACCTCGGCCGCGGTCATCGGACCCCGCTCGGCAGCGCGTCGGTGAACGGGGTGTCCACGCCCAGCGGCCCCAGCGGGCCGGCTCCGCCGGGAACGCCGAGCGGCGCCTCCCTGCCGGGCAGTGGCGCGTCGAAGAAGTCGCGGTTGTCGGCCCTGAACTCGGGGGCGGCCAGCCGGTCCACGGTGATGGCCTCCATGGGGCAGGCCACCTCGCAGGCGCCGCAGTCGATGCACTCCACCGGGTTGATGTAGAGCTTGCGCTCCCCCTCGTAGACGCAGTCGACGGGGCATTCCTCGACGCAGGACCGGTCCATGACGTCGACGCAGGCCGCGCCGATGACGTAGGCCATGTCAGTTCTCCTTCTCGGTGGAGTGCCCCGGGAACAGGGCGGCCTCCGGGTCGATGGCGGTGGCCGCGTTGTTGACGGCGGTGGCGACCTCGCCGAAGCCGACGGATATCAGGCGCACCTTGCCCGGGTAGTCGGTGATGTCGCCGGCGGCGAAGACGCGGGGGAGGCTGGTGGCCATCCGGGTGTCCACGGCGATCCGCCGGGCGTTGAGGGCGAGCCCCCAGTGCTGGATCGGGCCGAGGTCGGCGACGAAGCCGAGGGCCGCGACGACGGTGTGCGCCGGCAGCGCCCTACTGACTCCGGTGGCCCGGTGCGCGACCGTCACCCCGGCCAGCCGGGCGTCGCCGTGCAGGGCGCTCACCTCGGAGTCGGTGATGATCTCGACGCCGAGGCCGCGGACCTTCTCCACGGTGGCGCGATGGGCCCGGAAGCGCCCGGTGCGGTGGACCAGCGTGACGGAGCGGGCGATCGGGAACAGGGCGGCCGCCCAGTCGAAGGCGCTGTCGCCGCCGCCGACGACCACCACGTCCTCGTCGGCGTGGTCGGCGGGGTCCGGCACGAAGTAGACCTGGCCGCGGCCGAGGTACTCCTCGCCGGCGGGGAGCGGCCTCGGGGTGAACGTCCCGACGCCGCCGGTGATGACGACGGCCCCGGCCGTGACGGTGGCGCCCAGGTCGCCGCGGACCACCGGGCGGCCGTCGGCCGCGTGGGACAGCTCGACCGCCCGCTGGCCGAGGAGGTAGCGGGGTCGGTAGGGCTCGGCCTGGGCGACCAGGTTGTCGACGAGGTCACGGCCGCGCACCGCGGGGAACCCGGCGATGTCGAAGACGGGCTTCTCGGGGTACATCGCGCTGATCTGGCCGCCGAGTTGGGGCAGGGCGTCGATGACGGCCACGTCGAGGCCGCGGAAGCCCGCGCAGTAGGCGCCGTAGAGACCCGCGGGGCCGGCGCCCACGATCAGGATGTCCGTCTCGATCGCGCCCGACTCACCCGTGCTCGTCGGCACGTCGGAAGGAACACTCATGATTCCGGAGCGTAGGGACGGGCGGGCCAGGATCCCACCGGATCGGTCCGTTGAGCAGGACGTTCGTCCTCCCGGGGCCGGGTCACCGCAGTGCCCGGCCGATGCCCAGGGCCGCGGTGCGCAGGGCGGCGGCGTGCCCCGAGGTGTCCATCCGGTAGCTGGGCGCGGTGACCGACAGCGCGCCGACGAGGACGTTCTGGGCGCTGAAGACCGGGACGGCCATGCTGATGTAGCCGAGGCGGACCTCCTCGGCCTCGACGGCGAAGCCCTCGGCCCTGATCCGCTCCAACTGGGCGCGCAGCCGGCCAGGTGAGGTGACCGTGTGGCAGGTGACGCGTTTCAGGCCGTGGCCGACCACGGCGGCGAAGAGCGAGCCGGGCGAGTAGGCCAGGATCGCCTTGCCGGTGGCCGTGCAGTACAGCGGCAGGCGCCCGCCGTCCCGCGACTCCTCGTTGAGGCCGCGGTGCGGGTAGATCTTCTCCAGGTAGACGACGTCGAGGCCGTCGTGGATGGCGAAGTGGATGGTCTCGCGGGTGACGAGCAGCAGATCCTCCAGGTAGGTCTTGGCCGCCTCGCGCAGCACCCGCTGCCGGTGCACGCGCTGGCCGATCTCGAAGAGGCGCAGCCCGAGCCGGTAGCCGGAGCCGTCGCGTTCCAGCAGCCCCCAGAGGACCAGTTCCTGGGCGAGCCGGTACACGGTGGCCTTGGCCACGCCGGTGCGACGCACCAGTTCGGCGAGGGAGAGCGAGGGGTCGTCGGCGGTGAAGGCCTCCAGGATCGGCCGCACCTTGCCGAGGACCGAGTTCGTCGGGGCACCGGCCTCCGGCTCGGCGGGTGTCGGGGGCCCGGGGTGGGCGCGTTCGACCGCGGGGAGCCCGGTGACGGAGTTGACGGAGCTGACGGAGCCGACCGTGGTGACCGTCACGGTGTCCTCCCCTGGTCGGGGTCGACGACCGCGACGGCCATCCCGGTGAGCCACTCGGGCAGTTGCTCGTAGGCGAGCCGCCGGCCAGGGGCGTGGCCAAGCAGCGCGGCCATGAGCAGCCAGGACCGCACCTCCTGCGCGCCGTTGCCGGCCCTCGCGCCCAACTCCTCGGTGCCGAGCGCGGTGACGCGCCACAGCTCGCCGCGTTCGAGCCAGCTCAGGAACTCCTCGTCGAACTCGGGGGCGATCGCCGCCTCGGCGGCCCTGACGATCTCGCGGCGGCGGGCGTCGTACCGCGCCCAGTTCTCCCGGCCGTCGAGCCAGGCGCCGACCATGAACTCCTCGTCGTCGCCGTGCGGGTCGCGCCAGTCGGGCCAGGGCAGCCGGTGCGACAGGCCGCCGGAGCCGATCACCGCGACGCGGCGGTCGCCTGGGAAGACCAGCACGGCCTCCCTGATCGCCCGGCCGAGCCGGTCGCAGCGCTCCAGGGTCGGCAGCGGCGGGGCGAACATGTTCACCACCAACGGCACGATCTCCACGTCAAGGCCTTCGAGCAGGTACTGGATGGCGTGCGACTGACCGTGGTCGATCCGCAGCCTGGCCGAGAACGCGACGTCGAAGCGGCCGCCGCCGACCAGGGAGTCGGCGAGGTGCCTGGCCAGCGGCACGTCCACCGGCTGCGGGCCCTTGGGGGTGCCCGACTCGCCATTGGCGACGCACTCCCCGACCCCGAGCGTGAAGCTGGGGATCAGGTCGAGCCAGAAGCCTCTGAAGTGGTTGGAGCCGACCAGGATCACGGTGTCGGGGCGGGCCGCGGCCAGCGCGTCGCGCGCCGCCCCGAGGGCGTCGCGGAACCGCTCGGCGCGGTCCTTGTGGAAGGTCTCCTCCCAGTGGGTGTTCATCAGGGTGCTGTGGGAGGCGCCCACGCCCAGGACGATCTCGGTCATGCCGCTGCCCCTTCCAGTTCGGTGCGGGACCGGGTGACGGTGTCGACGGCCGTGCGGACCAGGTGGCGGGTGAGCTTCGCCATCGCCGGGACGGAGACGGTGTTCATCCCCCTGGCGAAGTCGATCTCGAAGGGAGCCGCGGACACCTTCGGCATGCCGACCCGCACGGTCGGGATGCCGCGCCCACGCAGGATGTTGGCGTCGGTGGCGCCGCTGTTCCCGAGGACGACCTCGTGCGGACGCCCCTCGAGACCCTCCCAACCGGCCACCGCGCTGCGGAAGATCCAGCTGTCCCGGCCGGTGCGCGTGCCGGGGACGGCCAGCACCAGCTCGGCGGTCACGTCGAGCCCCGGCCTTCCGGCGCGGAGCGCGGCGAGGGCCGCGGCGAACTCCCGTTTGGCCGCCATCGGGGACGTGTCGGGGCCGATCCGCAGGTCCACCAGGAGGGTGCAGGCGGCCGGGGTGACGGCCCCGAGCCGCGGCCAGCCGCCGCGCACCGAGGAGACGACGCCCTGCGGGGCGACCGTGCCCGCGGTGTGCCGGGCGGCGTAGTCGACGAACCACTCCTCGAGGAAGCCGGCGACCTCGCCGGCCCCGGCGACGGCGTTGGCGTAGGGCAGCCGGTGGCGTGAGCCGACGTAGGTGTGGGTGCCGCGGACGGTGACCTCGAACCAGACCAGGCCGACCTCCTCCCAGGAGACCGTCCAGCCGGGCTTGGCGATGACCGCGTAGTCGGTCCACACCCCCTGTTCCAGCAGGAACGAGCAGCCGACTCCCTGGCCCGTGTTGCGCCTGGCGCCGCCGGGGCGGGCGTTGGTCGGCATGCCGCCCGCGCCGAACGCGGCGACCAGGTCGCCGGTGAGCGGGACGCCCGCCCTGGCGATCGCCTCGGCGGCCATCATCACGCAGGCGGCGTGGCCCTTCGGGTTGGAGGCGCCGAGGCCCGTCACCAGGTCGTCGTCGACGACGGTGGCGCGCGGGCGCATGTCCTCGCGCAGCTCGGGGCCGATCCAGGGCAGGTCCTCGTTCTCCTCGCCCACGGTCAGGGTGTCGATGGGCGCGTAGAGCATCAGGTCGGGCCCCGTGCCGTCGCCTTCGAGCCTGGCCCAGGCGTTGGCCTGCCGGTCGTCGAGCGGCTGGGTGACGGCGCGGAGCCCGCCGGCGGCGAGTGTGGCGGCGATGTGCTCGGCGAGGGGGGCCTCGTCGCCGGTCGGGCTCGGCACGTCGACGAGGCCGACGATCAGCTCGCGCAGCCGGTCGGCGGTGACGTGCCGCCAGGCGTCGGCGACCCAGGCGCGCCGCCGGTCGTCGAGGCCGCCGAGTCCGTCGGGTCCTCCGGGGCCTTCCGGTCCTTCCGGTCCTTCGGCGGTCACTGGTTGATCCTGTGGACCTGGGTCATGGTGGTACGCGCGAAGCGGCGCTTGGCCAGCGGGAGCCCGATGGCGATCGCGGCCCCGGCCAGCAGGGTGAGCAGGGTGCGGACCATGGTCATACCTTCTTGTCGGTGGGGGTTTTCCCGGCGTCGGAGGGGCGCGCACCGACGGCCGCCAGCTTCCTGCCGTACTCCTCCTCGCTGAGGTTCCGCCAGGCGGTCAGCGAGATGTCGGGGCGGTAGAGCTTCTCCGGGGGCGCGTCGGTGACGTCGACCATCCACGCGTCCTGGCCGGAGAACTGGCCGTGGAACAGCCAGCGGATCGCGCCGAGGTACTTGGCGTAGAAGCGGAGGGTCTCCCACCCCTCGGTGAAGTTGACCATCACGCCGACGTAGCGGTGGTTGTCCTCGTCGACCGGGACGTAGAACTCGTAGTGGATGAACTTGGGGTAGGCGATGCGCAGCACGCCGGGCATGGACAGGGACGCGAAGCCGGGGAACTCCTGGGCCTCGATCGTCGGGTCGACGGTGTCGGCCTTCCCGGTGTTGCCGATGTTGAAGGTCTCCTTGGGCGGCTGGATCTTCCACCAGCGCTTGTTGCTCCAGCGGCCAACGCCGGGGAAGTCGGCGTCCCAGTGGACCTCGTCCTGCACCCGGAAGATCCACCGGCCGCGGGGCACGATCCGGGTGACGTTCCAGGTCGGCATGGGTTTGAACAGCCGCCACAGGGCGGTGCGGTGGAGGTACTTGGCGTGGCCCTCGTCGAAGCCGTTCTCGCAGGCGAAGCGCCAGTTGCCGCCGCGCGACTCGATCCGCCCGCCCATCACGAACGCGTTGTCGACGAGTTCCTCGGGGAGCTGCGAGTCGATGGGGTGCGGCCGCTCGTCGGCGAGCGGGATGTACACCCACACCATGCCGAGGCGTTCCTCGACGGCGTAGGTGCGCACCGCGACCTTGCCGACCAGGCGGCAGCCGGGACCGTCGGTGATGACCGCGGCCAGCTTGCCGGTGGGCAGATCGAAGGTCCAGCCGTGGTACGGGCAGCTGACGGTTCCCGGGAACTGCTGGTTCCCCTCGGACAACGGCACGCCCCGGTGCGGGCAGCGGTCGTGCAGCGCGTAGGCGGTGCCGCCGTCGCGGATCAGGGTGATCTTCTCACCGCAGATCGTGAACGGCCGCGGTGTGCCCGTGACATGGCTCGACCAGGTCACCGGATACCAGTAGCCGCGGAAGCCGGCGGCGGCTCCGTCGTAGTGGGGCCACGACGCCCAGTCCTGCCGCCCGGGTGCCTCCGCCTGAGCGCGCCCCGCGCGGGCCCGGCCGGTGGGGGCCGGTGGCCGTTCACCCGTCGTCATCGTGCGAGCCCTTCTGCCGCTGTCGGTTCATGGCGTCGAGCATCGGGCGCGGCGTCGCGTTCGCCTACGTGCCTGTTCCGTTCAACAGACCGGGGCGGGTACGGATGCCGGGGAGCGTGCCGTTCAGCGGACCCGACGCTTGATCAGCTCCGCGGCACGGGGCACCATCCGCTCATGGGATCTGTCGCGGGCACCGTGCCGGAGCTGGTCGACGCGGCGGCCGAGCGCTTCGGCGAGCGGACCTTCCTGCGTATCGGCGGGGTGACGCGTGGCTACGCGGAGACCAGGGAGGCCGCGGCCACGATGGCCGGGGCGCTGGCGGCCAGGGGCTGCCGGCCAGGCGACCGGGTCGCGGCCCTGATGTCCAACCGGATCGAGCTCGTCGATCTGATCCTGGGCTGCGCCTGGCTCGGTGCCGTCGCGGTGCCGCTCAACACGGCGCTGCTCGGCGGCTCGCTGCGGCACGTGCTGCGCGAGGCCGAGCCGGCGTTCCTCCACGGCGAGGAGACGCTGGTGGAGCGCGCCGTCGCCGCCGGCCACCGGGGCACCACCTGGGTGGTGGGCGCGCCGGACGCCCCCAGGGCCGGCGCGGGCCCGGCGCTCCGGCCCGCCAGGGTGCGTCCCGCCGACACCGCGGCGATCCTCTTCACCTCGGGCACCACCGGGCCGACGCGCGGTGTGCGCTGCCCGCAGGGGCAGTTCGTCTGGTGGGGCCGCACGGTCTCCGACGCGCTGCGCCTCACGCCCGACGACGTGCTGTACTCCTGCCTGCCGCTGTTCCACACCAACGCGATCAACATGCTGGCGCAGGCCATGACGGTCGGCGCCGGCGTCGTCCTCGACGGGCGGTTCTCCGCCTCGCGGTACTGGTCACGGGCGGCGGAGAGCGGCGCCACGGTGGTCTATCTGCTGGGCGCGATGGTGCCGATGCTGCTGTCGCGGCCGCCAGGACCCGAGGACCGGGCGCACCGGGTGCGGCGGGGTCTGGCGCCGGCGACCCCCGGGGCGGCGTGGGGGCCGTTCCGCGAACGCTACGGCGTGACCCTGGTCGACGGGTTCGGCTCGACGGAGACGAACCTCGTCATCGGCTCCACGCCCGAGGAGTGCCGCCCGGGGCTGATGGGCACCGTGCGGGAGGGCTTCGCCGCGCGGGTGGTGGACGAGCACCTCGACCCGGTGGCCGACGGCACGCCGGGTGAGCTCCTGGTGCGCAGCCACCTGGAACACGCCTTCTCCACCGGCTATCTGGGAGGCCCGACGGAACCCCCCGGCTCCTGGCGCCGCACCGGCGACCGGGTGGTGCGGGGGCCCGACGGCTGGTTCCGCTTCCTGGACCGCGTCAAGGACGTCATCCGACGCCGCGGCGAGAACATCTCCTCCTCCGAGGTGGAGTCGGTGGTCAGGTCGCACCCGGCGGTGGTCGAGGCGGCGGCGTTCCCGGTGGCCTCCGAGCTGGCCGAGGACGAGGTGATGGTCGCGGTGGTGGTCCGGCCAGGCGGCGTGTTCGACCCGGAGGACCTGGCGCGGCACTGCGCGCGTGACCTCCCCGCGTTCGCCGTGCCCCGGTTCGTCGAGGCGGTGCCCGCGCTGCCGCTGACCGAGACCGGCAAGGTCCGCAAGGCGGTGCTGCGGGAGCGCGGGGTCACCGCGGGCACCTGGGACCGGACGGCCGTCGGTGCGGCCCGGGGCGCGTCCGGTCCCTCGGCCTGAGCCGTCAGGCGGGGACGACGACCGCCCTGCCCCGGACGCGACCTGCCCGCAGCGCCTCGAGCGCCGCGGCCGTGTCGGCCAGGTCGAACCGCTCCACGGCGAGCCGCAGTTCGCCGGAGGCCAGCCGGCGGACGAGTTCCCCCGACACCTCCCGCGCCCGGCGCTCCTGCCTGATCATGTTCACCGGGAGCAGCGCGACGTCGTCCAGCAGCCAGGAGGGCAGGTCGAGTTCGACCTTCGCTCCGGCGACGTAGCCGATCACGACGGCGCGCCCGCCCTGGCGGACCCATCGGCTGCGGCCGACCAGCCCCGCGCCGCCGAGCGTGTCGACCAGCAGGGTCGCCGAGCGTGCCTCCGCGAGGCGTTCGGCCGCGCCCAGGTCGACGGCCTCGACGCCCCGCGGCACCTGGGCCAGCTGGTCGGCCCGGCCCACGACCCCGATCACCTTCGCGCCGGCGGCCAGCGCCTGCTGCGCCACCATCGAGCCCACGGCGCCGGCCGCGCCCACCACGACGACCTCCTCGCCCTTCCGGATCCCGGCGACGTCGTGCAGGGCCACGTGGGCGGTGGTGGCGGGGACGAAGAAGCTGGCGGCCACCTCGGGGGCCAGTGGCGCGTCAAGCGGCGTGACGGCCTTGCGGGGCACGCTGACCCGCTCGGTCCAGGTGCCGTCCCGCAGCAGGCCGAGGCCGGCGCCGCGCAGCAGGACCTGGGTGCCGGGCGCGAGCCCTGAGTCCGCGTCGGCGTCGAGGACCAGGCCCGCGCCCTCGACGCCGCCGGTGTACGGCAGGTTCGGCTTCATCCCGAAGTCGCCGGAGGCGACACTGACGTCGAGGTGCGCGACGCCGGCGGCCTGGACCTCGACCAGCACCTGGCCCGCCTCGCGCACGGGCTCCGGCACCTCGTCGAGCACGGGCGCGGTGCCCCAGGCGTGGAACCTGGCGGCCCGCATCACGCCGCCACCGCCCCGCGCAGGAAGGCCAGGCTCAGCGGGTTGTACCGCTCGGCCTGCTCGTGTTGCGGCCAGTGCCCGCAGGCGTCGAACAGTTCCAGCTGGGAACCCGGGATCGCCTTGTGCATCGCGGCGGCCTCCGGCACCTCGCCGAACGGGTTCTGCCTGCCCCACACGATGAGAGTGGGCTGGGTGATCCTGGCCAGGTCCTCGGGTCGCAGCAGGTTGCGCTGGCGGCGCTCCATGTCCTGGAGGGACAGCAGGTTGTCGACGTTGGCCACGAAGTCCGGCTGGTGGTAGATCGCGTGCCTGACCTCGACCAACTCCTCCGTCGCGTCGGCGTCGTCGGCCATCAGCAGCCGCAGCCGCTGGCGGGTGAGGTCGACGTCGTCGCTGGCCACGGCCTTCCTGGTGCTGGTGCGGATGCGGTCCATGACGGCGGGGTTGGCCACGGTGCCGCCCGCGCACAGCAGTTGCAGGCTCAGCACCCGCTCCGGGTGGTCGATGGCGACCCGCGCGCCCACCCAGCCGCCCAGGGACTCCCCCACGATGTGGGCCGACTCGACGCCGACGGCGTCGAGGTAGGCCAGCAGGTGCGCCGCGTAGTCGGCGATCTCGTAGGGCTTGGCCGGCTTGCCCGTGTAGCCGTGGCCCAGCATGTCGATGGCGTGCAGGTCGTAGGCGGCGTGGGCGGTGATGTTCCGCGCGAACGCCTCCAGGTGGCCGCTGGTGCCGTGCAGGAAGACGACGGCCGGCGCCTGCGGGTCGCCGGCGCGCAGCGTGCGGGTGGCCACGCCGGCCGCGTCGACGTGCTCGACGCGGAACGGGGTGGGGCTGATCTCGGTCCAGATGCTCACGGTCGGTTCTCCGGGGTGTGACGGTGGGGATGCGAGTCGAGGAAGCCGGTGACCACCGCGTGGTACGCCTCAGGGCGCTCCTCCTGGAGGTGGTGCGAGGCGTGGTCCATCACGTGCAGGCTGCCGCTCGGCACCATGCGGGCGAGCATCAACGGGTAGTCGGGGGTGAGGAACGCGTCCTGCATGCCCCAGACGAACAGGGTCGGGGCCTGGATCCGGCCGAGTTCCTCGGTGAGGTCCTGCCACTCGCCGCGCGGCGAGTCGGACATCGCGGCCAGGGCGCGCTCGCCCTCGTCGAGGCTCTGCTCGTACCGCGTGTCGAGCGTCTCCTCGGGCAGTCGCCGCCCGTCGTACCACTCGAGGCGGGTGATGAGCTCGCGCATCTTCTCGCGGGTCGGGCCCTCGCCGCCGTAGTAGACGTCCCTAGCGTTGCGGCCACGGCGGCCGCCCTCCGGCAGTGGCGCCAGCGGGCCGTGGAACACGGGCATGCTGCCGGTGATCACCAGCGACCCGACCCGGTCCGGGTACCTGGCGGCCAGGTTGAGGGCGATGGTGCCGCCCCAGGAGTTGCAGACGAAGTCGGCGCGCGCCACGCCCAGGGTGTCCAGGAGATCGACGGTCCTGGCCGCGTGGTGGTCCCACATGGGTCCCTCGATGCGGGACTTCTCCGATCGGCCGTACTGGTGGATGTCGACCAGCAGGCAGCGGCGGTCGGCCGCGAACAGCGGTGCCACGGGACCGAAGTCGCTCCACGCCGTGCAGCCGGGACCGCCGCCGTGCAGGAACACGGTGTCGGGTCCGGTTCCGAGGTCGTGGTAGTGGTAGCGGACCCCGCCGCCGTCGGCGTAGTGACTCTCCGGTGGTGCTGTCATGCCGGTCCTTCCATCCCTTCGACGTGCTGCGAGGCAGAGCCCACCATCGGCCGTGGCCCGGGCCAAGGTTCGAGGTCCGCTGGGCGGAATCACGGGCGACGGGGTGCTCAGCGGCCGGTGAACTCCGGCGCGCGCCTGTCGAGGAACGCCTGAAGTCCCTCGGCCGCGTCGGCGGTTCCGGTGAGTTCCCCGACCGCCTTCTCCTCGCGCCGCAGGGCGTCCTCGACGGGCAGCCCGAAGCCCTCGTCCACGACCCGCTTGAGCAGGCCGATGGCCGCCGTGGGCTTCGCGGCGAGCCGGTGGGCGTGCTCGGCGACCACGGCGTCGAACTCGGCGGCCTCGGCGACGACGTCGACCAGGCCGAGCTCCAGGGCCCGCCGCGGGGCGATCCTCTCGCCCTCGATCATGAGTCGCTTGGCGAGGTGCGGTCCGACCAGCCGTGGCAGCCGTTGGCTGCCGCCCGCGCCGGGGAAGAGGCCGAGGGCGATCTCGGGGAAGCCGAAGGTGGCGTCGGCGTGCAGGATCCGCAGGTCGCAGGCGAGGGAGAGTTCGGCGCCGCCGCCCAGGGCGTGCCCGTTCATGGCGGCGACGACGGGTTTCGGCGCGAGTTCGAGAACCCGCTGCACGTCGATCCAGCGACGCATCCTGGCCTGGTTCTCCGCCGACAGGTCCCGCATCACGGCGATGTCGGCGCCGGCGACGAAGAACCGGCCGGTGCCGGTGATCACCAGGCAGCGCACCGTGGCGTCGGCCACCAGGGGCGGCAGCACCGCGAGGAACTCCTCGATCATCGCCGGGTCGACCGCGTTCGCCTTGGGGCGGTCGATCCGGATCGTGGCCACCGCGCCGTCACGGGTCACGTCGAGCACCGACGCCGTCATGGGGACTCCTCCTCGTTCTCGGTCCATCTGCTCATCGGTTCATGGGTTCATGGGTTCACTCGAGCACGCCCGCGGCGGTGAGCTCCGCGCACCGCTCGTCGCTCAGCCCGAGCAGCTCCCGCAGCACGGTCCCGGTGTGCTGCCCGAGCAGCGGCGCCGGGCCGGTGAGCGCGCCGGGGGTCGCCGCCAGCCCGGCGACCACGCCCTCGTGCGCGACGGGGCCGGTCAGGGGATGGTCGAGCCGCTGGTAGAAGCCGCGCGCGGCGAGCTGTTCGTCGGCCTCGACCAGGTCGCGTCCGGTCGCCACCACCGCCGCGGCGACGCCCTCGGCCTGGAGTCCGGCGGCCAGCGCCGCGGCGTCCTGGCCGCTGGTCCAGGCGGCGAGCGCGGCGTCGATGGCGTCCTCGTGGGCCAGGCGGGTCGCCAGGTCGCCGTCGCCCGGCAGGTCGACGAGCTTGTTGAGGGCACGCCACTGCGCGTCGCTCCGCACCGCGATCGCCACCCATCGGTCGTTCCCGGCCGCCGGGTACACGCCGTGCGGCACGGCGACCGGCGAACGGTTCGGGTGCTCGGCGGTCCGCCGGTCGGGCCCCGGCCGGCCGAGGACCGGTTCGAGGACGGCCGGCCCCATGGCCGCCGCCATGGCCTCCAGCTGCGACAGGTCCACGTGTCCGCCCCGGCCCTCGGCGAGCAGGTCGAGGGTGGCGAGCACGGCGGCGTTGGCCGCGACCATGTCGCCGAGGCCGAACGTCAGGCCCTGCGGCGGCCCGCCGGGCTCGCGGGTCTCGCTGGAGAGGCCCGACATCGCGGCGAGCGTGTCGGCGAAGGTCACGGCGTCGCGCCAGGGTCCGGTCCCGCCGACGCCGGCCATCGACACGAGGATCACGCCGGGGTTGAGCTCCCGCAGCGCCGGATAGTCCATCCCCCAGCGGGCGAGCACGCCGGGGCTGAAGTTCTCCACCACGACGTCGCAGTGCGGCACGAGGTCGCGCAGCAGGCGCTGTCCCTCGGGGGTGCGCAGGTTGAGCGCGACGCTCCGCTTGTTCCGGTTGAAGTTGAGGAAGTACCCGCTGTCGTCGTGGCCGGCGCCGGGGCGCAGCCGCATCGACGGGGCGAACCGGGTGGGGTCCTGTCGGTGCCGCGACTCGATCTTGACGACGTCCGCGCCGTGTTCGGCGAGCTGCTTGGTCGCGTAGGGGCCGGCGAGCACCCAGGTCAGGTCGAGCACCCGCACCCCGCTCAGCGCGCGCTCGCCGCGCCGTGCCGGGAGTCCGCGCGGCCCGGCGTGCCGCCACGGCGCCCGCCGCGGTGCCTCGTGCACGGCGTCGAGCGTGCGTGGCCCGGGGCGCGCCGCCCAGGGGAAGCCGACGTCCTCGACGCCGCCGGCCGGCAGCCCTTCGCCGACGACCCTGAAGAAGAACTCGCGGTTCCGCAGCTGGGGGTTGTCCGGCAGCCGCTCGGCCGGCACGACCTCCGCCCACGGCAGGGCGCGGGCGCGGGCCTGCTCGGCGATGTCGGCGGCCGTGCGCCGGGCCGCGAAGCGGCCGACGATCTCGTCGACGTGCGGGCGGCCGCGCCAGCGGAGCACGGCGTCGCTCCAGCGTTCGTCGACGAGGTCGCCCGCTTCGCCCTCCTCGACCAGCCAGGCCAACAGGTCGGTCCACATCCGGCCGCTGCCCGAGTAGCCGCCGGCGACCCACCCGTCGGCGGCGGCGAAGATCCGGTGCGCCACGTGCTCGTACACGCCGCCGTTGCGCACCGGGAAGCGCCCGGCATGGATCCACGCGATGGCGGCGGTCTCCAGGGTGGCCGCGACCGCCTCCTGGGCGGACACGTCGACCAGTTGCCCGGTGCCCGAGAGCACGCCGAGCAGCGCCCCGATCGCGGCGTGGGCGCCGGCCACCTGCGCGGCCTGTTCGCGGGGCGGCGGCTTCGGCTGCCCGTCGGCCCGCCCGCCGAGCCAGGTCATCCCGCCCGCCGACGCCAGGACGAGATCGTCGGCCACCCAGTCCCGCCGGGGGCCGGTCAGTCCGAACGGCGTCACCACCACGTGCACCGCGTGCGGCCACCGGGAGGTGCCGTCGGCGCGCACCCCGCGCAGCGTGGCGACGGGGCCGCTCTCCAGCACGATGTCGACGCCGGCGGCCAGTTCGTCGAGGTCCGCGGCGTCCGGCACCCGCGTCCAGCGCTTCCCCGCATGCCAGTGTGCCCTGGCCGCCGGTTCCGCCTCGGGGTCCGGGTCGACCCGCAGGACGTCGGCGCCGAGGCCCACCAACGACCGCGCGCCCTGGAAGCCCAGTTCGTCGGTGAGATCGAGCACGCGGAACGGAAACGGCCGCCCTGTCACCACGGTTCCTCCTCGGACATCTCGCGCCGCCCCACGATCACCCCGGTGCGGGCCGCCAGGCCAGCGGGGTGTTCCGTTCATCAGACCGAGGCGAGACGTCGCGCGGGCAGGCGGGCGCCGGGAACCGGACGCCGCAGGTCGGTACGCCTAGGCCGGGCTCATCCCGGCGGTCCGCCTGGTGCCCGGCCGCCGGGCGGACCGCGTCGCGGGCTTCGGGGACACGTGTCCCTCGGCCCTCGTGGGCGTGTGCCGGTCCATCGCCCTGGCGATGCTCTCCGCCGTCGCCCGCAGCTCGGGCAACAGGCGCTGCGCCGTCACCTGGGCCGCCGGTCCGGTGGCCGACACGGCGGCGTGCACGGTGCCGCTCTCCCCCGTCACGGGCACGGCGAGGCTGCCGTATCCGGACAGGGTCTCCCCCACCTCCAGGGCGAAGCCACGCTCGGCGACGACGGCGAGTTGGCGCCTGAGGACGTCGACGGACACCACGGTCCGCTCGGTGAGCGACGGCAGGCCGGTTTCGGCGAGGCGCTCGACCTGCTCCCGGCCGGAGGGGGACACCGCGAGGAGCACCTTCCCGGTGGCGGTGCACCACGCCGGCAGCCGCCCGCCGACCTGCGAGTGGCTGTGGACGTTGGCCCGGCCGGCGATCTTCTCCAGATAGAGGACGTGCGCCCCGTCGAGCACGGCGAGGTGGATGGTGGCGCGGGTGCTGGTGTACAGGTCCGTGAGCAGGGGGCGGGCGACGCTCCGCAGCGAGGCGGAGGCGAGCACCCGCTCGCCGAGCTCGAACATCCGCATGCCGAGCTGGTAGGAATCCCCATGGCGCTCCAGCAGCCCCCACCGCACCAGCTCCTGTGCCAGCCGGTACGCGGACGCCTTCGGCACCCCGGAACGCCTGCTCAGCTCGGTCAGCCGGAGTTGGAACGCGCCGGACTCGAAGGCGGCCAGCAGCAGCTGCGCCTTCCCCAGGACGGAGTTGGGCGGTGCGGCCTCGTCGTCGGCGGGTGCCCCCATCGCTGTTCTCCTCACTCCGCTGCCCGGCCATCCGTTCGGTTGTCCGAACATCCGGATGTCACCCGCAGTGAATCAGGGACAAAGGCTCACGAACAGCCCCTGATCACGGTGACTTCCCGGCACGGCCAGTGAAACAGCGGAACGTTACGCGGAGGGATCCCCGGGTAACACCCGCGGGTCGTCGGCTGGCCGGAGGATCGCCCACCGCGGCTTCCCGTACCTCTCCGACGCTCTCGTCGTTGAGGTAACGGGTGGCGGTTGGTCGGGTTCCGGGGGCTGTGGTGGTCGCGACGGTGATCAGGGGCGAGGACTTCGAGGCCAGGGAGCGGTTCGACGCCTGGTGCGAGGTCACCAGCCGGATGCCCTGCCGGCACCGGATCCGCACCGACCACCCCGACGACTATCGCTTCACCCTGCGCATGGCCGCCCTCGGGGTCGTGTCCATCGCGCAGACAGCCGTCCCCTCGCTGCACGCCACGCGGACACCACGGCTGATCAGGCAGTGCACCAGCGACCTCTACCAGCTGGAGCTGTGCACCGGTGGCCGGGTCGGGGCCGAGCAGTCCGGCCGAGAGGTCGTGGCCACCAGCGGGCAGTGGATCCTCCACGACTCCGCGCGGCCCTACTCGCTGTGGAACCTCGCCGACGGGCAGCCCGTGCAGTCGGCGATGGCCCTCCAGGTCCCCAAGCACCTTCTCGGCATCAACCGCGACGCGGTGGCCCCGCTGCTGACCCGTCCGCTGCCCGGAACCGTCGGCTTCGGCCGGCTGCTGAGCGACCTGCTGGCCCGCGTGCTGCACGAGCCGCAGCACTTCCTTCCGGCCGACGCACCCCGCCTGGGCGACATGGCCAGGGACCTGGTGTCCGCGCTGCTCGCCCACGAACTCGACGCCGACCGCCTCCTGCCCGAACCCACCCACCACCAGGCGCTACAGCTACGCATCCGCGCCTACGTCCTCGACCACCTGGGCGACCCCGATCTCACCCCCGGCAGGATCGCGGCGGCCCACCACATCTCCGTCCGCTACCTCCACCGCCTCTTCCGCCCCGACGGCCAGTCCCCCGCCGCCTGGATCCGGGAACAGCGCCTGCGACGCGCCTGTCGCGATCTCGCCGCTCCCGGCCAGCGCCACACTCCCGTGTACGTCATCGGAGCACGCTGGGGGTTCACCAGTGCCGCCGACTTCAGCCGGACCTTCCGCCGCGCCTACGGCATGCCGCCCACCGACTACCGGAAGGCGAACGAACGTTGACGGCCGCGCACCGGCTCAACCCCTGGCGTGGGCTACGGGCACCTCACGTCCACGGAGCTGAGCCGGTCGTTGTGCTCCGCGCGGAGGTTGCCCTGCCACCCCTGCGAGGTGGTGCCCAGATATCCGCCGGAGTTCGTGTCGGCGAACAGGTCCACGGGACCGCCGCCCTTGTTCCACACGGAACTCGCCAGGTCGTTGAACGAGGTGGGCACGTTGTTCCGCCAGCACGTGGGAACGACCCACAGGACGCCCCCGCCGTTGGTGTGCTCGAAGAAACACGTCTGCCCGTCCTTGCAGTTGCTCCACGCCAGGGTCTCGGCGTCGGGGCCGCTGACCTCGTAGAGTCCCTCCTCACCGGCGACCGCGGCGATACGGCTCTCCGCCTGCACGCTGGGCGTGCTCCCCAAGGCCGCGACCACCGCGCCGAGAACCGCCAGGACGGCCATCTTCCTTCCCATACCCACTTCCCCTTTCGACTGGCGGGAGAGCTTCCCCCCGCGGGTGCACCGTGCTGTGCCAGTCACCACCCTGGGGCACCGGTACCGCCCCGGCGTTGGCATACGGTGCCGGCCCCTTCACATCCAGTGCACTGATGCCGACGTACGGCGGGACCGGGAGGGGAATGGCGGCCGCCACCGGGCGATATCTCTGGAACAGGAAATCCCGGTTGTCGTCGTGGCCGGTGTATATGTGGCAGAGGTCCGGGTGGGTCCGGCCGGACGGCCGGGATAGGCGACGGCCCCGCCACACACAGGAAATCGCCGGCCTCTCCGTCGAGGAGAGGCCGGCGATCACGCCAATGACGTCAGTGCGCCTTCTCGTAAGCCTCGCGGACGCTCGCCGGCACGCGCCCGCGATCGTTGACCTCGAAACCGTTCTCCTTGGCCCACTCGCGCACGGCCGCGGAGTCCACGCTCGACGCGGAGTGCTTGGCGACCGACGGTGTCCTCTTGCTCCGCCCCAACTTGCGCCCCTTCTCCATGAATGGCCCAAGGGCATCCAGAAACTTGTCGAAGGAATCGGGAGTGAGGTCGATCTCGTACTCTACGCCGTCCAAGCTGAAACGGTGCGAGTCGATCTCGGTCGACTCCTCCCCCGTCAGGTCATCGGAGTAGATGGTGACAACTTTCTGAGCCATGGCGCGGAGTATATGCCCGCCCTCCGCTTCGCCGATACCGCCCGCCTTCCTTCCGCGGCCCTCCCATATGGGCGACCGGTGTCGAACTCGGGCCGCGGCGCGCTCCGGAGTGGGGAAAGACCGCTCAGTGACCCCGCGATGGCCGTGCGGTGCGCGGCGCTGGCTAGTTTCCGAGGGAAAGCCCGGATATCCACGGGCTCAACCGGTTCGGAGGGACGCATGACTGGTCGTCAGGAGACGGCGGAGGTTCTGGACCTGGTCCGCGCGGCTGTTCCCGTGATCGCGGCGCACGGCGCGGAGGCCGAGGAACGCGGCCAGGTGCCGCGGGAGACGGTCAGGCTTCTCGACCAGGCCGGGGTGTTCCGCATGGCGGTGCCCGAGCGGTTCGGCGGCCTCGGTCGTCCGCTCGCCGAGCACGCCGAGGTGGTGGGCGAGGTGGCCAGCGCCTGCCCGTCGTCCGGCTGGAACATGACCATCTGGCTCACCGGCGCCGTCATGGCCGGCCTGTACCCGGACGAGACGCAGAAGGAGGTGTTCGACGGGGGCTCGGTCCGGGTGTCGCTCGGGTTCGCGCTCACCGGCCGGCTGACGCCCGTCGACGGCGGCTACGTGCTCAACGGCCGCTGGAGCTACAACTCGGGCTGCCACCACGCCGACTGGAACTGCCTGGCCTCCGTCGTCGAGCACGCGGACGGCACCGAGGAGGAGGTCTTCGCGCTCGTCCCGATGCGGGAGCTGTCCATCGTCGACGACTGGGACGTGTCGGCCGGCCGGGGGACGGGCAGCGCCACCACCGTCGCCGACGGGGTCTTCGTCCCGGTCCAGCGGACGGTCTCGTACGGCGGGGCCACGGTGGGCGAGACCGGTGAGCGGTGGAACGCGGGGCTGCCGGGGCGCGAGTACGGGCTGGTCTCGTTCATCATGGCGCTGTACGCCTCGATGGCCACGGGCATCGCGCGCGGCGCCTACCAGCACTTCCTGGAGCGGATTCCGGGGCGCGGCATCACCTACACGTCATGGGAGGACCAGCGGCAACACCCGTTGACGCAGCAGCAGGTGGCGGCGGCGGCCAACCGCATCGAGGCGGGGGCCGCGCTCAACGGGCGGGTCATCTCGCTCATCCAGGAGCGCACCGACGCCGGGGGCCGGCCGACCGACGCGGAGAAGGCGCAGGTCCGCGGGCAGACCGCGTTCGCCGCCGAGTTGGCGAAGGAGGCGGTGGAGCTGCTGTACGCGCTCAGCGGCGCGTCCGTGATCAAGCGGAGCGTGCCGTTCCAGCGGTACCACCGCGACATCCTCGGCTTCACGCTGCACGCGCTGGCCCAGGTGCACACCAACCTGGAGGTCCAGGGCCGGGTGCTGCTCGGCCTCGACCCGGGCACCGAGATCCTCTGATCCGGCCGAGCCGCCCGGCAGGCCGTTGAAAACGGGCCGCCGGCCGCCCCCGAGGGGGCGGCCGGCGGCCCGTTCGTGTCGCCTCACTCCCGCGCGGCCTCGGGGGCGGGCGGGAAGTGGCCCTCCTGGACGAAGAACTCGACGTACCTGGCGAAGAGTTCACCGGTCAGGGGCGGGCAGCTGATGCCGGTGCCGTCGAGCGCCGCCTCCGTGTCGCCGGTGTCGAGCACGGGGTAGAACGCGTCGGTGTCCTTGGTCATCAGCTCGAACGCGTGCAGCAGCGGCAGCAGGGCGTTGTCCCGGTCGGCCCGCACCGCCTCGCGCCAGCGCACGGGATCCGCCTCGCCGAGCCGGTAGCCGAGCCGCCGCAGCTGGGCCACGCAGTCGGCGAGGCTCAACGAGCTCTGGTTGAACAGGTGGTAGGTGCCGCCCGCGCCGGCCGGGCGGGTGGAGATGCCCAGGATCGCGGCGCTGACGTAGTCCACCGGCAGCAGGTGGAACCGGCCGCCGGGGGCCGAGGGGACCAACTCGGCCTGGATCAGGCCCTTGAGGCTGAGCCAGACGAAGTCGCGGGTCTGGCAGGCGCCGTTCTCCCGGTCGCCTGAGATGACGTCGACCCGGTAGACGGAGACCGGCAGGCCGCGTTCCCTGGCCAGGTCGATCACCTGCTCGGCGACCCACTTGCTGCGCAGGTAGCCGCTGGGCAGCGCCTCGGCGGGGCCTGTCGGGTCGGTCACCCTCAGCGGCACGCCCGGGGTCACGGGGCCGTCGAAGACGCCGACGGTGGAGACGTGGTGGACCGGGACGGTGCGGTGCCTGGCCGCGAGCCGCAGGATCTCGCGGGTGCCGCGCACGTTGGCGTCGCGCAGCGCCTGGTAGGGCTTGAGCCAGTGGACGGCGGCGCCGGCGTGGTAGACCACGTCGACGGCGCGGGCCAGGTCGTCGAACCGCTCCTCGGCCAGCCCGAGGCGCTCCTCGGCGAGGTCGCCGACCACGACGGTGAGCCGGCTCTCGTCGACGGCGTCCCAGACGCGGTACCACTCCAGGCTGTCGCGCAGCCGCGCGCGGGCGGCGGCCTCGTCGGCGCCGCGCACCAGGCAGTGGACCCGGGCGGTGGTGGTGCGCATCAGGTCGCGCAGCAGGAAGGCGCCGAGGAAGCCGCTGGCGCCGGTGAGCAGGATCTCCCGGGGGTCGTCGACGGTGCGGACCACCTGGGCGGCCGGCCGGATGTCGTCGTCGAGGCGGATGTCGGCCGCGTGGTCGACGGTGTCGGCGGCCGGTGCCGCGGTGTCGGCGGGGGCCAGTTCGGCGAGCAGGTGGGTGGCGAGGTCGTGGGGGCTCGGGTGGTCGAAGACCAGGGTGGCGGGCAGGGTGAGGCCGGTGAGTGCCGAGACCCGGTTGTGGAGTTCGACCGAGGTGAGCGAGTCGAGGCCGAGCTCGGGGAAGAGCCGGTCGGGGGCGATCCCCTCGGGGCCCGAGCGGCCGAGCACCCGGGCGGTCTCCGCCAGCAGGGCGGCCAGGATCACGGCGTGCCGTTCCTGGCCGTCGTCCGAGGCGGCCAACCGGTCGGCGAGCGAGGGCCCTTCGCCGGCCGAGCCGTGGGCGGTGCCCCTGGCCGGGACGCGGACGAGGGCGGCGAGCAGGGCGGGGACGCGGGGCTGGGCGCGGAGCGCGGCCAGGTCGAGCGGGGTGGCGACCGCGTCCGGCCGGCCGCCGCGCAGGGCGAGGTCGAAGAGGGCCAGGCCCTGTGCGGTGGCGACCGGGGGGAAGCCGCCGCGGGCCATCCGCGCGAGGTCGGCCTCGGTGAGGTTGCCGGTGAGTTCGGAGGCCTGCGCCCACAGGCCCCAGGCGAGGGAGGTGGCGGCCGAGGAACGGGCCGCCCGGTGCCTGGCCAGCGCGTCGAGGAAGGCGTTGGCCGCGGCGTAGGTCGACTGGCCCGGGCCGCCCACCGCGGCGGCGACCGAGGAGAACACCACGAACGCCGTCAGGTCGAGCGCGCGGGTCAGGTCGTGCAGGTGCCAGGCCGCGTCGGCCTTGGGCCGCAGCACCCGGGCCAGCCGTTCCGGGGTCTGGGCGGGGATCACGCCGTCGTCGAGGGTGCCGGCGGTGTGCACCACGCCGCGCAGCGGGTGCGCTTCCGGCACCGCGGCCAGCACGCCGGCTAGGGCGTCCCGGTCGGAGACGTCGCAGGCGGCGACGGTCACCGAGGCGCCAAGGACGGCCAGTTCGGCGACCAGCTCGGCGGCGCCCGGGGCCTCGGGGCCGCGCCGGCTGACCAGCAGCAGGTGCCGCACGCCGTGCGCGGTCACCAGGTGCCGGGCGAACAGCCCGCCGAGGGTGCCCGTGCCGCCGGTGATCAGCACGGTGCCCTCCGGGTCCCAGGCGGGGGCAGCAGCGGCGGCCGGCCGCGCCTGGCGCACCAGCCGGGGCACCAGCACCCGCCCGTCCGCCGACTCCCGTAGGGCGCCCTGGGGTTCGCCGGAGGCGACCAGGGCCGACAGGGCGGCTTCCAGGCCGGGCGCCGCCGGGTCGGGGGCGTCGGCCAGGACGATGCGGCCCGGCGCCTCGGACTGCGCCGAGCGCAGCAGGCCCCAGGCCGCGGCGGCGCCCAGGTCGTCGACGTCCTCGCCGTCGGCGGTCGACACGGCGCCGCTGGTGAGCACGGCCAACGGGACGCCGTTCAGCGCGTCCTCGGCGAGCCAGCGCTTGGCCAGCTCCAGGGCGCGGCCCACGGTGGCGTGCACGGACTCGGGGGGCGCGGCGCCGGCCGGTGAGGCGAGGCGGACCCGCACGGCGTCGATCTCGGCGCCGCCGGCGAGGGCGGCGGTGAGGGCCGCCAGTCCGGCCTCGACGTCGTCCGGGGCGAGTTCGGCCCAGCGCAGCGTCGCGGGCGCGAGCGGCCTCGGGGTCCAGGCGACGCGGAAGAGCGCGTCGTGGTCGCGGGTCCGAGCGGCGGTGAGCGTGTCGGGCGCGAGCGGGGCGAGGGTCACGGCCTCGACGTCGGCGACCGGCTGGCCGGCCGGGTCGGTCAGCCGCAGCGTGTAGGTCGCGGGCTCGGGGCCCGGGGTGAGCGTGGCGCGCACCTGCCGCGCGCCGGTGGCGTGCAGGCGCACGCCGCGCCAGTGCGTGGCGGCGGGCAGCGGGCCGAGCACCGGGCGCAGGGCGGCGTCGAGGAGGGCGGGGTGGATGCCGAACGCGTCGGCCCGCTCGGTCGCCTCGTCCGTCAGCCGCGCCTCGACGGAGAGCCCGTCAGGGTGGCGCCAGACCCCGGTCAGCACGGCCGCTCCCCGGTCGTGCGTCGTCCCTTCGGCGGCCGGCCGTTCCCGCGGCTCGTCCAGGTCGACCGGCTCCGCCTCGGCGGGCGGCCAGTCGCGGGTGGCGGGCGGCACGGCGGGGGTGAGCCGGCCGGCGCCGAGCCGGCCGTGGGCGTGGCGCAGCCACGAGGCCCCGGCGTCGCCGAGCCGGGAGTGCACGGTCAGCGCGCGCCGGCCTTCGGCGTCGGCGGCGCCGACCCTGACCTGGAGGGTCAGCGGTCCTTCGGCGGGGAGCACCAGCGGCTCGTCGAGGGCCAACTCCTCAAGCACGGCACAGCCCGTCTCGTCGCCGGCACGGATGGCCAGTTCGGCGAGGACCGCGCCTGGCACGACGGGCTCGCCGCCCACCGGGTGCGCGGCGAGCCAGGGGTGGGCGCGGGTGGACAGGGTGCCGGTGAAGACCGTCTCGTCGCTGTCGCCGAGTGGCAACGCCGTGCCGAGCAGCGGGTGTTCGACGCGGTCGAGGCCGAGCCCGGTGGCGTCGGCGGTCGCGGTGGACGCCTCCACCCAGTACCGCCGGTGCTGGAAGGCGTAGGCGGGCAGCGGGATCCGGCGGGCACCGGTGCCGGCGTAGAACGCCTCCCAGTCCACGGTCGCGCCGCTCAGGTGCAGTTCGGCGAGGCCCTCGACCAGGGCTCGCTCCTCGGGGCGGTTGCCTCGTTGCAGGGTGACGGCGTGCGTCAGGATGTTCTGCTGCAACACCTTGAGTTCGTGGGAGGGTTCGAGCCCGTGCTCCTCGACCAGGGCGCGGCGCACCCGGCTGAACACGTTCAGCGCCTGGGCCTGCCTGCCGCAGCGGTACAGGGCCAGCATCAGCTGGCCGCAGAGCCGTTCACGCAGCGGTTCCTCCTCGGCGAGGGCCACCAGTTCGCCGAGCACCGCGAGGTCGTTGCCGCTGCGCAGTTCGGCTTCGAAACGGTCCTCCATGACGTCCAGGCGCAGCCGGCTCAACGCGATCAGCTCCGGCCAGTCGGTGCCGGCCTCGACGAGGTCGGCCAGCGCCGGTCCCTGCCACTCCGCGAGCCCGGCGCTCAGCAGCCGGGCGGCCTCCTCGGGGCGCCCGGACGTCAGCGCGGCCCTGCCCTCGGCGACCCCGCGGTTGAAGCGGTGCAGGTCGACCTGGTCGGGCGCGATCCGCAGCACGTACCCGGGCGCCTTGGTGACGAGTTCCGGGCCGGCGCCCCCGTGGTCGGCGGTCGCCTCCGCGAACAGGGCGCGCAGAGACCACACCGCGTTCTGCACGATCTTGCGGGCCGTCGTCGGCCGGTTCTCGTCGGGCCACAGCGCGCCCAGCAGTTCGCTGGTCGCCACCACCCGGTTCGCCCGCAACAGCAACAGACCCAGGACGGCCCGCTGTTTGTGTCCTCCCAGCGTCAACCTGCGCTCCCCCACGGACGCTTCCAATGGTCCAAGTACCCGGAATTCCACTGCCTCTTCCCGTCTGTGGGTTCGAGCGGTCGGCGATGGCGTTCTGTGTGTGCGTTGCCCCTGTGCGGTCTGGACGACCGGCGCACCGACGGTGACGGCCAGTGGCTCTTTGCGACCATGATCCGACTATCGACCGGCCCGGTGTCCCGTCGCATCAGCACATGTTGCCTATTCGACGGCGCCGGCGCGGTAGGCACCCGCCCGCTGGCGAAAGGCGCGGCGGCGCTCACGAGCCGCTGGACCGGTCCTGGATGCGGAGGTCGGGGTGGTTTCTGAGCTGTCTGCGCAAGGTGATGCCGAGCTTGCGGAAGATGTTGCGCAGGTGGGCGTCGACGGTGCGTTTGCTGATGTAGAGGTGGACGGCGACCTCCTTCGAGGTGGCGCCCGAGGCCACGAGGCGGGCGACGGCGACCTCCTGCATGGTCAGCTTCTCGTAGGTCCGCTCTGGCCGGGCCTTGACCTGTTCGCCGATGGCGCGCAGCTCGTCGGCGGCCCGCCGGGCGAAGGCCTCGGCACCGGCCCTGGACAGCAGCTCGTGGGCGGTGTGCAGGTGCTCGCGGCCCTCGTGCTGGCGGCGCCGGCGCCGCAGCCATTCGCCGTACAGGAGGTGCGCCCTGGCCAGGTAGGGAACGAGCGGGCCTTCGGTGAGCAGGTCGACGGCCTCCCGGTAGTGGTCCTCGTCGCCGGTGACGAGTCCTCGGGCGTAGGCCAGGACGCCGCGGCCGGTGGTGGTTTCGGCGGCCCGGGTTCGCTCGGCGAGGGAGTCCAGGGCCCGCGCCGCGGTGCCGTGGTCGCCGCAGCGGACCGCGGCCTCGATCAGTTCCGGGAGGGCCACTCCGGTGAGGAACAGATCGCCGTGCTCCGTGGCCTTGCGGGCCGCGACCAGCGCGGCCGGGTAGTCGCCGAGACCGTTGTTGAGGATCGCGGACGTCCAGTGCAGGTTGGTGACCTGCCCCGAACCGTTGGCCGGTGCCGCGGCGACCGCCGCGTACAGCTTGCGGGCCTCGTCGCGGCGGCCGCGCAGCGCGGCGAGGTGCAGCCGGTGGTGGAGCAACGGAGGGGCGCCGGTAGCGTCGGCGATCGCCGCCTCCTCCGCGGTGGTGGCGATCGCTTGCCCGATGTCGCCGATCAGGGTGGCCTCGACCGCCTTCTGCGCGAGGCCGAGCCTGAGCAGCATCGGCGAGCCCGAGGCGCGGCCCGCCTTCACCAGCCAGGCGGCGATGGCCGCCTGGGTGTCCAGGTCCCAGAGCTCGACGGCGATCATGGTGGCGAGCGCGGGGCGCCGCGTCCATAACGGGTCGACCATGTCGTAGAGGGCCCGGCGGAGCAACGGGACCGCGGCCTCGTACCCGTCGGTGGCCAGCACGTTCAGGGCGTCGAGGGCGTCGGGCGAGCTCGATTCCGGCGCCGTGGACCGGGCCGCGGTGAGGACTCCGTCGATGACGACGCCGCCGCGGCCGACGGCCAGGCTCATCTCGATGGCGTCGAGGAAACAGTCCCTTGCCCGGTCCGGATCCAGGCTCGCGAGGCGTTGGGCGGCACGCCCGATCAGCCTCGGTCCCGAGCCGTCGCCGCACCGGGTGAAGGCGATCCGGCCGCGTAACAGGTCGACCTCGGCGTGCTGGAACACGTCGAGCGTGGTGGTCCCGAGAGTCGCGAGCAGGCCGGCCGCCTTGCCGGACTGTCCCGCGTCGAAGTTGGCCTGGGCGGCGCGCAGCGTGCGTTCGATCCGGCGTGCGGGATCCAGGGACAGCGCCACGGAGCGTTCGAGGAAGGCCGCCTCGGCCGCCACGCCGCCTCGCGCGTGGGCCCGCGTCGCGCACCGCTCCAGTTCGTCGGCGACGTCCTCGTCGGGGCCCGGGCTGGCCTGGGCGCGGTGCCAGGCCCGGCGGTCGGGTGCCGTGGTCGGGTCGGTGACCGCCGCCAGCGCCTGGTGCGCCGCCCGGCGTTCGCGTACGTCCGCGACGCGGTAGACCGCCGACCTGGCGAGCGGATGGCAGAAGCGGATACGGGCCCCGAACTCGACGAGTCCCGTCGCGTCCGCCTCCGCGCTGGCCGGTGTCACGTCGAGGTCGAGTTGACGCACGGCCGGCCACAACAGGCCGGGGTCGCCGGTCGGGTCGGCGCTCGCCACGATCAGCAGAAGCCTGGCCTCGGTGGAGTGACCGGCCAGCCTGGCTCGGAAGCCGTGCTCGATCCGGGTCGGCACCGATGAGGTGGCGGGCAGGACGAAGCCACCGGCGCAGGGCAGTTCGAGCAGGGCCAACGGGCTCCCGTGCGCCTCGGCGACGAGCCGGTCCCGGACCTGATCGTCGAGGGGGAACGGGCTTCGTGCCGCCAGCAGCGCCTTGGCGTCCTCGTCGCTCAGTCCGCGGACGGGCAGCCGCGGCAACTCGCCGAGCCCGTTGGCCGCGTACGTCGACCGCACCGCGAAGATCATCGCCACCGGGTCGGCGGCGACCCGGCGGGCGAGGAAGGCCATCGCCCTCGCGGACGCGGTGTCGACCCACTGCGCGTCGTCGATCAGGCACAACAGCGGCCGTTTCCGGGCCGCCGTCGTCACCAGGCCCAGCGTGGCCAGGCCGACACGGAACGGGTCGGGTGTGCCCTCGGCCAGCCCGAAGGCCATCCGCAGGGCGTCCCGATGCCGGTCCGGCAGTTCGCCGAGGTGCTTCAGCATCGGCACACACAGTTGGTGCAGCGCGGAGTACGGCAGTTCCTGCTCGAACTCCGCCCCCGACGTCCGAACCACCCGGAACCCGGACGCCGCCTGCTGGGCGTATGCCAGCAGGGCGCTCTTCCCGATGCCCGCCTCGCCCTCCAGCACCAGCGCGCCGCCAAGTCCCCCACGGGCGGCTGATCGGCTCCCGTACGCGACGGCCCGGTGACTCCACGCGACTCCACAATATACCCCCGGGGGTAAGCGTGCTGCGGTGAGATCAGAATACCCCCCGGGGTACTTTTCCACGCGAAGGGAGAATCGGGTGTTCTTCGTCGAGGTGATCGAGGTCGAGGGCCTGGGCAACCGCGGCTACCTCGCCGGTGGGGAACACGCGGGGGTGGCGGTGGACCCGCCCCGTGACGTCGACCGGGTGCTGGCCGCCGCCGCCCGCCGAGGAGTGCGCATCTCCCATGTGGTGGAGACGCATGTCCACAACGACTACGTCTCCGGCGGCCTGGAGCTCGCACGCGTCACCGGGGCCGCCTACCTGGTGCCGGCCGACGCGCGGGTCTCCTTCCCCCGGACGCCGGTCGCCGACGGCGACTCCGTGGCCGTGGGCGCGGACCTCACCCTGACGGCCGTCGCCACGCCCGGGCACACCCCCGCACCACACCGCGTACGTCCTCGGCGAGGCGGGGCGCCCGGTCGCCGCGTTCACCGGCGGCTCGCCGCTCATCGGCACGGTAGGTCGTCCGGATCTCGTCGAACCGCGCATGACCGAGCGACTGGCCCGCGCCCAACACGCCTCGGCCCACCGCCTCGCCGACGCCCTGCCCGACGTGATCGTCCGAGCCCCGCGAGCGGACCGCTCAGGCCAGGGAGAGGAAGAGCTTCTCCAGTCGGCCGCGCATCTCGTCCCGGTCCTCGTCGGAGCGACCGCCGTCCTTCGTGTCGGTCAGGCACTGCTGCAGCCCGGTGGCGATGATCGCGAACCCGGCCCGGTCGAGCGCGCGGGACGCGGCCGCCAGCTGGGTGATGACCTCCTCGCAGTCCCGGCCCTCCTCGATCATCCGGATCACCCCGGCGATCTGGCCCTGCGCCCGGCGCAGCCGGTTCAGGACCGCCTTCAGCTCAGCACCCGCCAGATCAAGCTCCACCACCACTCCTCACTACATACCCCCAGGGGTAATATACTCCCGCCCCTCGGGGCACCGTCGAGAAACAAGGATGACGCCTGCCATGACCACGCCCAACGTCCTCGACGCCGGCGAAGCCCGCACCCGGCTGCACGAACTGACCGTCATCGACGTCCGCACCCCGGGAGAGTACGCCGGCGGCCACCTGCCCGGCGCGTTGAACGTCCCCCTCGACCAGATCCGGCGGGCCCTGCCCGACATCCGCCACGCGGCCGGCCGCGGCGACGTACTGATCGTGTGCGCCTCGGGCGCCCGGTCCGAGAACGTCTGCCGGACCCTCGCCGAGAACGGCGTCGAGGCGGCCACCCTCGCCGGCGGCACCGGCGCCTGGGCCGCCGACGGCAACGATCTGCACCGCCCCCGGGCCGCCACCCGCGGCGTGTGGGGCATGGAACGACAGGTCCGCCTCACCGCCGGCGCCCTCGTCCTCCTCGGCCTCCTCCTCGGCCTGCTGATCCACCCGGCCTTCCAGATCCTCTCCGCGGGCATCGCCGCCGGGCTCGTCTTCTCCGCCCTCACCGACACCTGCGGCATGGCGGCCGTACTCGCCAAGCTCCCCCACAACCGCCCCCGCGCCGCCGACCTCGACGACACCCTGACCGAACTCCGGGGCCGCTGAGCGCCACGGGGCTCAGCGCCGATCACCCGCGCCGAGCCCCGTCGCCTCGCCGGTGATCGCCTCGACGATCGCCGTGACGTCCCGGCGGTCCATCGGGTCGACGTCCATGGAGTCGTGGATGCTCAGGCCCTCCACCAGGGCGTCGAGCGCCCGGGCGGTGCGGGCGTCGAAGTGTCGGGAGAGGGCGGCGCGGCTGGCCCGCATCCAGGCCCGCGTCACCTCCTTGACCGGCGGGTTGCGCTGGGCGAAGGCGTACAGCTCGTAGATCAGCAGCAGTTCGCGCGGGGTGCCGTACTCGGGTCCGCAGATGATCTCCACGACCGCGACGCGGGCCTGCCGCGGCGTCTCGGCGGCGTCGAGGAGGGCGCGGTAGCGGGCGGACATGGACTCGGCGAGGCGGGTGAAGGCCGCCACCAGCAGGTCCCGCATCCCGTCGAAGTAGTAGGTCATCGACCCGAGCGGCACGCCGGCCGCCTCCGCGACCCGGCGGTGGGTGGTCCCGACGACGCCGTGCTCCGCGATCACCGTGAGCGTGGCGTCGATGATGCGGTCCCGACGCGTGGGGTCGTTGGGGGTACCCGTGGTTCTCGTCACTGACGTATCCCTCTTTCCGCGCGCCCCCGAACTATGTACGTTTGTACATGGAAGTTCGGTGGGCAGCCCGCGTGCTTCCGTCCTGTCGTCGATCGCGAAAGCATCATCCATGGACCTCGCCACGCGGCGCCGCCAGCGGTCGTTGTTCGTCTTCTTCCTGCTGCCCGGCATCGCGATCTCCTCGTGGGTGACCCGGACGCCGGACATCCGCGACCAGCTGGGGGCGTCGACGGCCCAGATGGGTCTCGTGCTGTTCGGCCTCTCGGTGGGTTCGATGATCGGCATCCTCAGCTCCGGGGCGCTGGTCTCCCGGCTCGGCACCCGGCCGGTGATCGGCATCGGGACGACGCTGGTCGTGGTCAGCATGGCCGTCATCGGGTGCGGGGCCCTGCTCCCCTCGGCGCCCTTGGTCACGGCCGGCCTGGCGCTGTTCGGCGCGGGCATGGGGTCGGGCGAGGTCGCGGTCAACATCGACGGCGCGCGGGTGGAGTCCCTCACCGGCCGCACCGTCCTGCCCACCCTGCACGGCTTCTTCAGCCTCGGCACGGTGGCCGGGGCGTCGCTCGGGATCCTCTGCACCGCCGTGGAGTTCCCCGTCCACTGGCACCTGCTGGCCGTCGCGGTGCTGGCCGCCCTGCTCTTCGCCGCCGCCTACGGCGCCATCCCCGCCGGCGTCGGCAAGCGCGCCGGCGACGCCCGGGACGCCGGGGACGCCGGGGACGGAGCCGAGCCAGGGGACGGGGACGGCCCGAGCGAGGCGGGCCCCGTCTGGCGGGACACCCGGCTGCTGCTGATCGGCGTCATCGTGCTGTCGATGGCCCTGGCCGAGGGCGCGGCCAACGACTGGCTGCCGCTGCTGATGGTCGACGGCCACGACCTCGACCCCACCATGGGCTCGGCCGTCTACGCGGCGTTCGCCGCCGCCATGGCCATCGGCCGGTTCGGCGGCGGGTTCGTCATCGACCGCCTCGGCCGCGCCGGCACGGTCAGGGCCAGCGCGGTCTCGGGCGCCGCCGGCCTGGCGCTCGTCATCTTCGCCGACCATCCCGTACTCGCCGGCGCCGCGGTGTTCTTCTGGGGCCTGGGGGCCGCGCTCGGCTTCCCCATCGCGCTCTCCGCCGCCGGCGACTCGGGGCCGAACGCGACGGCCCGGGTCAGCCTCGTGGCGATGATCGGCTACCTCGCCTTTCTCGTCGGGCCGCCCAGCCTGGGCTTCCTCGGCGACCACTACGGCCTGCGGTCGGCCATGATCGCGGTCCTCGTGTTCGTCGCCGCGGCGGCCTTCCTCGCCCCCGCCGTCGGCCGCCGTCCGGCCCGCCCCGATGCGGAACACCGGGCCGAGACCGGGCGGTTGGAGGAGACCGCCTGAGGTCGGGGCCCGGTCGGCGCGGCGCGGACCGCCACAGGTGCCGGTGAGTGTCGACGGATCCGGGGAACGGCAGCGCCCCTTCGGCCTCGACGTTCGTCCAACACCACCGGCGCCAGGGGGGCTGGATACACGTCGGCTGTCGGGCTCGCCGGCTGTCCGCGGGTCTCCGCGCGCCGAAGACTTGTCGAAGCGGCGCCGGGCCGGCCCCGGTCGGCCGCGGCGACACCGGACAGGACGACGGGAGCCGACATGACCACCTCCACCACGACCTCCGCCATGGACCCGGGAGGACCGGGCAGAACAACCGGTTGGCGGGCCACCCGGCTCCGCTGTCAGCGGCTCGCCGAACCACTCGGCATCGATCGGCCCCGACCGACCTTCGCCTGGACGCCGGCCGGCCACGGGGACGGCGAACCGTCGGCCCACCAGATCCTGGTGGCCGGTGACCCCGCCCCGCTCGCCGGCGGCGCCGGCGACATGTGGGACTCCGGCCGGGTCGCGTCCACCGAGGTCACCGGCGTGCGCTACGCCGGGGCCCCGTTGGCCGCCGGCCGCCGCTACTGGTGGACGGTCCGCCTCTGGGGCCGCGACGGCAGGCCGGGGCCCTACGCGCCGCCCACCACCTTCGAGACCGGGCCGCTGGGCCCGGGCGACTGGCTCGGCACCTGGATCGGGGGCGGCGCCGGCGTCTCGTCGCCGCTGCTGCGCACCCAGTTCGCGATCCCCGCCGGGGTGCGGCGGGCCCGGGCCCACGTCGCCGCCCTCGGCTACTACGAGTTACGCGTCAACGGTGCCCGAGTCGGCGACCGGGTGCTCGACCCCGCCACGACCAGCTATGTCCACGATCCCGACCTGCGGGACGCGGCGGGCCAGCCGGCCCGGATCCCCCGCGCCAGCGTGCTGTACTCCACCTACGACGTCACCGACCGGCTCGTGGCCGGGGAGAACGCGGTCGGCCTGATGCTCGGTCACGGCTGGTACAGCGCCGAGCCGGAGAACGGGCCGGGCCCCATGCCCCGCACGCCGTACGGCGACCGGCCGGCCGCCCTGCTCCAGCTCGAGATCGAGACCGAGGACGGCGAGCACCTCACCGTCACCTCCCACGAGGGCTGGCGCACCGCGCCGGGGCCCGTCAGGTACAACGACTACGCGCACGGCGAGCGGTACGACGCCCGGCGCGAGTCCCCCGGCTGGGACGCCCCGGGCCACCAGGCCGAGGGCTGGACGCCGGTCACCGCGATCAGCCCGCCCGACACCGTCCCGCGGAGCCAGCCCGGCCAGCCGATCCGGGTGATCGAGACCCTGCGACCGGTCGCCACCCGCACCACCGAGGACGGCCGCCGGTTGGTGGACTTCGGCCAGCACTTCTCCGGCTGGACCAGGATCCGGGTGTCGGGGCCCGCCGGGGCCGAGGTGACGCTGCGGCACGCCGGCGAGGTCACGGCCGACGGCGAGTTGGACGACGACGCCAACATGGGGGCGTGGCTCACCGCCCGGCAGACGGACACCTATGTGCTGCGGGGCGAGGGCGAGGAGCTCTGGGAACCCCGCTTCACCCTGCACGGCTTCCGGCACCTGGAGGTGACGACGTCCGACCCCGCGGTGCGGGTGCGCGAGTTGGCTGGCCGGGTGGTCCACTCCGACCTGGCGCGGGTCGGCGAGTTCGGCTGCTCCGACGACCTGCTCAACCGGATCCACCGCAACGTGCTGTGGAGCTTCCGCGCCAGCTTCCAGGGCTTTCCGCAGGACGCCGCCGACCGGGGCGAACGGGTCGGCTGGGTGGGCGATCCCGGCTGGTCCGTCGAGGACTACCTGTACGACTTCGACGCCTCGGCCTTCTGGCTCAAATGGCTCGACGACCTCGCCGACACCCAGCTGCCGGACGGCCGGTTCCCCACCATCTGCCCCATCCACTGGCGCGGCATGGTGGACCCGGACGACTGGGAGGTGCCGGACGACCAGGAGATTCCGCCGCTGCCGACCTGGCCCTACACCGACCTGACCGACTTCGCGATGACGTCGTTCGCGAGCATCGTCTGGAACCTCTACCGGTTCCACGGGGACCGGGCCATCCTGGAGGACCACTATCCGGCGATGCGGCGCGGCCTCGAACACCTGCGGTCGCGAGCCGACGGCCTCATCCTCCGCGAGGGCCTCGGTGACCACATGGAGCCGCAGCCCGACGGCACGTGCAGCGTCTCCCCGAAGCGCACCCCGGTGGCGCTGACCTCCACCGCCTGGTTCCACGCGGTCACCACCATGGTCGCCGACGCGGCCGAGACGATCGGGCGGGGCGTCGACGCGCGCGAGTACCGCGCGTTGGCCGCCGCGATCAGGACGGCGTTCAACGACGCCTTCCTCGACCCGCGCACCGGCCGCTACGCCACCGGCTCCCAGACCGCGCAGGCGATGGCGCTGTGGCACGGCCTGGTGCCCGACGAGCACCGCGAACGGGTGGTCGAGGCCCTGGTCGATCGGATCACCGAACAGGACGACGGGCACCTGGAGACCGGCACCATGGGCACCGCCGCGCTCCAACACGTGCTGCCCGAGGTCGGCGCGGCCGACGTCATGTACCGGATCGCCACCCGGACCACCTTCCCCAGCTGGGGCCACCAGGTGGTGAACGGCGCCAGCACCGTGTGGGAGACCTGGGGCGGCGACCGGACCTTCAGCCGGAACATGAAGCTGCTGGCGCTGATCAGCACGTTCCTCTACAACGACGTCGCCGGCCTGGCCCCGGCGGCGCCCGGCTGGCGGGTGGTCCGGATGCGGCCGCGCCTGACCGAACAGTTGACGCACGCCCACGCCAGGGTCCGCACCGTGCGGGGCGACGCCGCCGTCGACTGGCGGACCGAGTACGACGCCCTCGTGCTGACCGCCCAGGTGCCCGCCGCGAGCACCGCCGAGATCTGGCTGCCCACCGACCGGTTCGGCGACGACGACGCCCGACTCGCCCTCACCGTCGACGGGGTGCCCCTCCCGCCGGGCGGCCACGCCCCGGGCGTTCGCCGGGTCACCCGCCGGAGGGGCCACCTCGTGGTCGAGACGACGGGCGGCACCCACCGCCTCCGGCTGTGCGCCGCGAGCCGGGACGAGCCGCGGTGCGGCTGAGCGCCCGACCATCCGGTCGGCGGCGGTGACGGCGGGCGACCGCCGTCACCGCCTGCCGTCAGCAGGTGCGGCCGACGTACCAGGCGCCGCGCACGTCGCTGGTGCTCCCCAGATGGGTGTCGCCAGGGCCGACGCACTTCTCGTAGTCGGACGCCCAGATGGTGTCGACGTTGATGACGACGCGGCTGCCGCTCCCGTTGTCGCAGTGCGTGTAGTAGGCGTCGGCCGAGGTCTGCCAGTAGCCGCAGGCCTGGGCTGCGGCGGCGCTGCTCGGGCTGATCGGCAGTGTGCAGGCGGCGACCGCCGCGGTGATGAGCAGGCTCCGAATCGCGTATCGCATGATTCCTCCCGTTTCACGTTTTCGGATGCGATGTAAGGACATCTCCTGTTGATCATGCGAGGTGCCACCGGGCGCCGCCAAGGGAGTGACCGACGGTGCCCGAGGCACGCGAGGGGCGCGCGTGCAATGTTCGAGCGCCATCCGCCGTGTGAGGCACCGTCAGTGCCATCAGCTCCACCGCCGAGGCGGCCACGATCCGCTGTCAGCGGGCCCGGGTAGCCTCGAACGCGGCCGGGATCGCGGGCGGGTGACGGGTGGGGAGCGTTCGAACATGGGCAGCGGCGAGGGGTTCACGGAGATCACGCTCGCGCCCCTGGGCCAGAAGCCCCGCAGGCCGCTGATCACGCCGGCGTGGCGGTATCTGCGCGGGGCGCACGGCAGCGTCCAGGGAATCTTCGACGGCCTGTCCGTGGTCCGTCGGGCCAGGGCCGAGGCCAGGGAGGAGTTCCGCGGCCGGCTGGGGCAGGACCAGGAGGATCTGCTGCGTGCCGCCCTCGTCTTCACCTCCAGCGGGCTCGACGCGTGCTGCAAGCGCCTCGTCCGCGACGTCACGCCGGCGCTGATCGAGTGCAACGCGGACGCGGCCCGGAAGTTCGACCACTACCTGCGGGGGCAACTCGCCGGCGCCTCGAAGGAGTTCGCGGTGGCCGTGCGCAGCAGGGCGCCACGCCCGGCGATGATCGAGCTCTACGTGGCGGCGCGCACCAGCGCCAGCATGCAGGGCAGCGGCGACCTCCGCGGCCGGGTCAGGGACACCCTGGGCATACCGAACAGCGCCGTCTCCGGGCAGCGGTTGGCGGAGCTCGACCCGTTCTTCACCGCGCGGAACGAGATCGTGCACGCCATGGACTACGAGAGTCCGAACGGGATGGGCGCCAAGCGGCACGCCCGGCAGATGGACTGGGTACGCGCCCAGTGCGACCTCGTGTTCACCGTCGCCCAGGAACTCATCGTCGGCGCCGCGGCGAACCTGCCAAGGCACTGAAGCCCCCACGGCCGCCGGCCACCGGCCCCGCGTCACGGATCCGGCACGTCCGCTCGTCTCCCTGGCGCAACCGGTGAATCGTGAACCGAACGACCGATGAGCCGATGAGCCGATGAGCTGATGAGCCGTTGAACGGAAGGCGGGCGCCATGCGAGTTCTGGTGACGGGGGCGGCGGGCAGGCTGGGTCGGGCGCTGCTGCCCGGGCTGGTCGCGGCCGGGCACGACGTGCGGGCGATGAGTCGCCGGCCGACCCCGGGATCACGGCGCGGCCGGTCGACGTGACGGAGGTGGCGCGCGGCCCGGGCGCTGCGGCGGCCGGTGGTGCGGCTGCGGGTGCCGGGGCGCCAGGGCCGGGAGCTCAGGGCCGGGCACCTCACCGGCACCGCAGGTGAGACGGGGCGGATCACCTGGGACGCCTACCTGGCCACCCGCTGCGGGTGAGCCGGCGGCCGGCCCGTCAGTCGGTCACGACCTCGATGTCCGCGTGGGTGTCGTAGAAGCAGAGGTGGCCCGCGATCGACGCCACCTCGGGCAGCGGCTCGGGGTAGGCCCAGGCGACGTCGGTGACCGGGCCGTCCTCGCCGAGGAAGGTCCAGTAGGACGCGGTCCCCTTGAACGGGCAGACGGTGTGCGTCTCGGTCGGCGCGAACAGCGACATGTCGACATCGTCGTGCGGCACGTAGTAGCGCACCGGCAGGCCCGTCTCGTGGAGCAACGCCGGCCGGTCGGTCTCGGCGACCACCCGGCCCCCGATCAGAACGCGGATCCGTTGGTCGCCCCGGGTCACGGTGACCGTGTGCCGAGCGGTGGACATCGACGCTCCCTTCCGTCCCGGGCGCCTGGCCCGGAATCCCTGCCGTCGAGGATGCCACGCCGGCCGGGTGACCGGCAGTCACCCGCGAGGCTGGCTCCCCCGGTCGCCCGTCGGCGGGTCGGCGAGCAGGGCGTCGACCAGGCGGCCGAAGAGCGGGCGCCCGAGCCACCTGGCCGGGGCGTCGAACAGCCGGGGCGGCCTGTTGATCCGCGCCTCCTCGCGCCAGGCGACCTCGGATCCGCCGTCCCGGCGCCGCACCTCGATCTCGGCCCACCCGGTGACGACCGAGCCGCGCTTCTCCAGGCGGCAGTGGCCCCGGCCGTCGTCCGCCGGCGGGCGCCAACCCACCACCTCCATCGGGTCGTCGAAGCCGAGCCGGCCGATCCCGGTGCGCGCCACGAGCAGGGTGCCTGGCCCGGTCGGCGCCGGCGGCTCGACGGTGACCCGGGTCAGCGGCAGGTGGGCGCCGTGGCGCGGCCAGTCGGTGAGCCGGCGCCACGCCTCGTCGGCGGGGAGCGTCGAGCGGCGGACGACGCGGAAGGGAGCCACGCTCGGATGGTAGTCCGGCCCCGCCCCCACGCCCGGTTTGCCGGAGCGGCAACAACCTTCGCCGCGTCGCGTCCGCCGCCACATGATCGGAACGAGTCACCCCCACTGGAGGAAGAGATGCCACCGCGTTCCACCGTCGCGACTCACCGCCTCGTCCCCTCGCCCGCCGGGCGGATCCACCTGGTCGAGCAGGGCGAGGGGCCGCTGGTGCTGCTCGTCCACGGCTTCCCCGAGTCGTGGTACTCGTGGCGCCACCAGCTGCCGGCGCTGGCCGCCGCCGGCTACCGGGCGGTAGCCGTCGACGTCCGCGGCTACGGCCGGTCCTCCCGGCCGCGCGCCCCCGAGGCGTACCGGATGCTCGATCTGGTGACGGACAACGTCGCGGTGGTGGTGGCGCTCGGCGAGCGGACCGCGACGATCGTCGGCCACGACTGGGGCGCGACGATCGCCGCGAACTCGGCGCTGGTCAGGCCGGACGTCTTCACCGCGGTGGGGCTGTTGAGCGTGCCCTACACGCCGCGCGGCGGCCCCCGGCCCAGCGAGATCTTCGCCCGGATGGGGGGCGAAGAGGAGTTCTACGTCGCGTACTTCCAGGAGCCCGGGCGGGCCGAGGCGGAGATCGAGCCGGACGTGCGGGGCTGGCTGGCCGGTTTCTACGCCGCGCTGTCCGCCGACACCATGCCGGCGCCCGGCGCGCCCGACCCGCACTTCGTCTCCCGAGGTGGGGCGCTCCGCGACCGGTTCCCGACCGGGGTGCTCCCCGGCTGGTTGAGCGAGGACGATCTCGACGTCTACGCCGGGGAGTTCGAGCGGACCGGGCTGACCGGGGCGTTGAACCGCTACCGGAACATGGACCGGGACTGGGAGGATCTCGCCGAGTTCGACGGCGCCCCCGTCGCCCAGCCCTCGCTGTTCGTCGGCGGCGCCCTGGACGCCTCGACCACCTGGCTCTCCGACGCCCTCGACGCGTATCCGGTGACCCTGCCGGGGCTGGTCTCCTCCCACCTCCTGGCGGACTGCGGCCACTGGCTCCAGCAGGAGCGCCCCGCCGAGACCAACCAGCTGCTGCTCGACTGGCTCGCCTCGCCCGCCGTCCTGGGCCGGGGAGCCGCGCGGGCGGGCGAGGGCTGAGCGGTGTCACCCAGCCGCACCCGGTAACTACGCTGTGTAGACAGCGAGTTGGCCGCTCGCTATCGTCGCGGGAGGAGCCCGGCCGCGACCGGGGCACGGCACGACCGCACCACGACCGGACACGTGAACGCCGAGTGGGAGGCACCGTCATGCGCATCGCCGGAGCGACCGTGCTGGTGACCGGGGCGGCGGGCGGCATCGGCGGCGCCGTCGCCCGCCGACTCGCCGCCGAGGGAGCCGCGTTGGTGGTGTCGGGCCGCCGGCCGGAAGCGGTCGAGCCGCTGGCCGCCGAGCTCGGCGCCCGGGTCGTCGCCGCCGACCTGGCCGACCGCGAGCAGCTCGAGCACCTGGCGCGGGAGTGCCGGGACGTCGACATCCTGGTCGCCAACGCGGCGCTGCCCGGCACCGGCGACCTCCTCGACTACACCCCGGAGCAGATCGACCGTGCCCTGGACGTGAACCTGCGCGCGCCGGTGATGCTCGCCAGGCTGCTGGCCCCGCGGCTGCGGGAGGCGGGGCGCGGCCATCTCGTCTTCGTGGGCTCGATGTCGGGGAAGGCGGCCACCCAGCTCTCCACCCTCTACACCGGGACCAAGTTCGGGCTGCGCGGCTTCTCGCACAGCCTGCGGCTCGACCTGCGGGCCTCCGGCGTGGGCGTCTCGCTCGTGCAGCCCGGCTACGTCCGGGACGCGGGCATGTTCGCGGCGGCCGGCGAGCCGGTGCCGGGCGGCGCGCCGACGGTCACCCCCGAGCAGGTGGCGGCGGCCGTGGTCCGCGCCGTGGAGCGGGACCTCGGCGAGGTCAACGTGGCGCCGCTGCGGCTGCGGCTGCTCTGCGCCCTGGCCGGTCAGTTCCCAAGCCTGGCGGAGCGCGGCGGTCGGCCGGCCCGCACCCAGGACGTCGTGCGGCGCATCGCGGAGGCGCAGCGCGAGCGGCGTTGAGCCTGGGGGCGGGGCGAAGGACCGTCAGGTCGGCCGGCGGCCGCCGGGTCCGGGTCGCCCGCCGAGCAGGGCCCGGGAGACCGGCGCGGGGCCGAGGTCGCCCTCGCCGTCGGCGTGGCGCAGCACCCAGTCGTCGAGGTCGAGCGCCGCCTCGAGTGGCTCCCCGACCAGGTGGGACCGCCACCAGTCGGCCTCGCCGAGGGGTTCCGCGGAGCGGAGTTCGGCCAGGAAGCCGGCCTCGTCGGGCGCGAAGTGCTCGCGCGCCGTCCGCGGCGGCAGGCCGAGGGCGTCACCGACGAGCTGCCAGCCGGCGCCGCCGAGCCGTTCGAACACGACGGCGGCCGCGACGAACCGCCGCGCGGCGGCGAGCACCAGGGCGGCGTCCGCGAGCGCGGCGCCGGGGACCCGGGCGGTGCCGTCGGGGTTCAGCTCACGCTCGCCGACCGGCACGGCGGCCCGTGCGGACTCGGCGAGCCGGCACGCCTCGTAGGCCATGACCAGCCTGGCCCGCGCCGCGTCCGGGCAGCCGTCGGCGGCCGGCGCGGGGTCGGTCGTGTGGTCCGTGGCGTGGTCGGTGGTGTGGTCGGTGGTGTGGTCGGCCATCGCGGTCAGCCGCGCAGGAAGTAGAGGATGGTCATGGTCACGGCGATGGTCAGGATGACGGCCCGCAGCGCTCCGGACGGGAGCCGGCGGGCCACGTGGGCGCCGGCGAAGCCGCCGGCCACCGCGCCGGCGAGCATGGGGATGAGCAACGCCGGGGTGCGCAACGCGTCGGAGGCGACGAGGAAGAGCGCGGTCGCGGTGAGATAGACGGCCGCGACCTGGGCGACCCGCATCGGATTGCCGGCCGCCGGATCGAGGCCGACGCCGATGCTCCACAGGGCGAACATCATGATGCCTACGGCGCCGCCGAAGTATCCGCCGTACACGGCGAGGAAGAACTGGCTGATCAGCACGGCCCGCGGGCTCATCCCGAGCGGGCGTCCGAGCCGCGCGCTCAACGCGGCCGAGACCCGCCGCCCGAAGGCGAGGATCACGGTGGCGAAGGCCAGCAGCCACGGCACCGCGGCGTCGAAGGAGGCGGCCGGCAGGGCCAGCAGCAGGCCGGCGCCCAGCCCTCCGCCGACCATGCTGACCGCCGTCAGCCTCCCGGTCGGGGTCTCCCCCACCGGCGCCAGCTCGCGCCGGTAGACCCAGGCGCTGGTCACCGATCCCGGCACCAGGGCGATGGTCGAGGAGGCGTTCGCCGTCACCGGCGACAGGCCGGCCGCGACCAGCGCGGGCAGCGCCACGAAGGTGCCCCCGCCGCCGACGGCGTTCAGCGATCCGGCGACGACGCCGGCCAGGAGGACGAGCAGGATCTCGGGCACCCACCGAGGATCACCCGGCGGACGGCGGACGCACAATGCGTCATCCACATACTCAGCCTCAGTCCCTGCCATAGGCTCGGGCTCATGCGCTACGACCTGGACGACCTTCGGCTGTTCGTCGCCATCGTCGCGGAGGGCTCGATCACGGCCGGCGCCCACCGGTCGCATCTGAGCCTGCCCTCGGCCAGCGCCCGGGTGCGCGCGCTCGAACACCACGCCGGCGTCGAGCTGTTGATCCGCGGCCGGCGCGGGGTGCGCCCCACCCCCGCCGGGCTGGCGCTCGCCCGCCACGCGCGCGACGTGCTGGCCAGGACCGCCCGGCTGGACAGCGCGGTCGCCAGCTACACCCGGTCCCCGGCCGCCTCGCTCACCCTGCTCGGCGGCGGCTCCTCCATGCACCGGCTGGTGCCGCGGGCGCTGGTCTCGTTCCTCGGCGCCCACCCGAACGTCGACGTCACGGTCGCCGAGAGCCGCACCCCGGAGACCGTACGGCGGCTCGCCGACGGCGAGGCCGACCTGGGGGTGGTGCTGGACGACGAGGCCCACGACTGCGGCCTGCGTCTCGAGCCGCTGGCCGAGGACTCGCTGGTGGTGATCGGCCAGGCCGGCGGGGTGCTCGCCGGCCGCACCGCACTCTCCTACGGCGAGGTCGCCGAGCACCCGCTGGTCGGGCTCGACGCCGGCTCCTCGCTGCGGCGGTGGATCGAGCGGCACCTCGGGCCGCACGCTCCCCTGGTGCGGTACCGCACCACCGTCGCCGACCTCGACGTGCTGGTCACCCTGGTGGCCGCCGGCGTCGGGCTCGCGGTGGTGCCGCGCCGCGTGGTCGACGGCGCGGAGCGGCTCGACGTGTGCGGTCTTCGGGATCCCTGGGCACGCCGGCACCACCTGCTGGCCTGGGGCGCGACGAGCCCCACCGCGTCGCCTGCGACCGAGGCGCTCGCCGAGCACCTGCGCGCGGCGGCGGCGGCCGAGCCGACCACCCACGGCGCGCGCTGAGACCCACCGTGGTGGGGAAAACCGGTTGCCGTGGGTCCTGGTCGATCGGCCACAATGGGTGACGGAGAGTCACCGATCTGGGGGAGAGAAGGCCATGGGATTCACGGAGCTGCCGGGCGCCCGGGTGCCGATCCGCATGTGGGCGGATCCGGCCGGCGTCGAGGACGGCGCGATGCGGCAGTTGCGGAACGTCGCGACGTTGCCGTGGATCCGCGGCCTGGCCGTCATGCCCGACGTGCACTACGGCAAGGGCGCGACGGTCGGCTCGGTGATCGCCATGAAGGGCGCGGTGTGCCCGGCCGCGGTCGGGGTGGACATCGGCTGCGGGATGTCGGCGGTGCGCACCTCGCTCACCGCCAACGACCTGCCGGGCGACCTGTCCCGGCTCAGGTCGAGGATCGAGGAGGCCGTCCCGGTCGGGCGGGCCATGCACGACGAGGCGGTGTCCTCGGCGCGGCTGCACGGCGTGAGCACGGCGCGGCTCGACGACCTCTGGTCGCGGTTCGACCGGGTCGCGGAGGCCGTGGCCTTCCGCCGCGACCGGGCGACGAAGCAGCTCGGCACCCTGGGCGGCGGGAACCACTTCGTCGAGGTGTGCCTCGACACCGAGGGCGGCGTCTGGCTGATGCTGCACTCCGGCTCGCGGAACATCGGCAAGGAGCTCGCCGAGTTCCACATCGGGGAGGCCCAGCGGCTGCCGCACAACCAGAACCTGGTCGACCGGGATCTCGCGGTCTTCGTCGCCGACACCCCGCAGATGGCGGCCTACCGGCACGACCTGTTCTGGGCCCAGGAGTACGCGGCGCACAACCGGGCGCTGATGATGGCCCTCGTGCAGGACGTGGTGCGGCGCGAGTTCCGGAAGGCCGGTCCGCGGTTCGACGAGGTCATCTCGTGTCACCACAACTATGTCGCCGAGGAGCGGTACGACGGCGTCGACCTGCTCGTCACCCGCAAGGGCGCGATCCGCGCCGGCGCGGGCGAGCTGGGGATCATCCCCGGCTCGATGGGCACCGGCTCGTACATCGTGCGGGGCCTGGGCAACGCGGCGTCGTTCCAGTCCGCCTCGCACGGCGCGGGCCGGCGGATGAGCCGGACGGCGGCCAAGCGGCGGTTCACCACCCGCGACCTCGCCGAGCAGACCAACGGCGTGGAGTGCCGGAAGGACAGCGGCGTGGTGGACGAGATACCCGCCGCCTACAAGCCGATCGAGCAGGTGATCGAGCGGCAGCGGGACCTGGTGGAGGTGGTGGCCCAGCTCAAGCAGGTGGTCTGCGTCAAGGGGTGACGGCGGGGGCGGTCAGGGCCTCGTGTTCTACTGGCCGCCCGCCCGATCCCCAGCGGAGGTCGCCCCATGTCCCGGCTCATCGTCCGCACCGGCGCCGACCCGGACGAACCCAGGACGCCCGTCGTGATGCTGGTCGTCGACCCCGAGGGTTCCCCCGGCGAGCGGGCCGTCGCCCGGCTCGGCGGCTACGGCTACGAGGGGGACGGCGCGTTCTACCTGCCGCGGACCGACGGCTGGGCCGAGCGCGCGCTCGACGGCGGCCGCCTGGTGGTCGACGTGGCGGTGTGGCCGTCCCTGCTGCGGCGGATCGGCGTCGACCCGGCGCAGTTCGGCCGGCGTTCGGCGGTCGATCCGGAGGCGGCGCTGGTGCTGCGCGCGGAGGCCGAGGTCGATCCGGCGGCCTACGCGGGGGCGGGGGCGGCCACGGCCGTGTTCACGGCCGGGGCCGGGCGCGCGCTCGACGACGGGTTCCCCGCCGTGGACGACTGGCCGCTGCTGCTCGCGCCACCGCCCGAGCCGTAGCCCGCCTCGGCGGGGGTGCCGCACCACCGGGACCCGACGGCCCGTCAACCCGTCACCACGACCGGAACATTGGTCTAGTCATGACAACCGGCTCGGTCTAGTCTGATGACGCGAGTCGAATGAGAGCGCTCTCAATCTCCCTGTTCCCAACGAGCGACACAAGGAGAACCCCCACATGAGACGCACGTCAGGACTGCGGCTTGGGCTGTCCGCACTGCTGCTGCTCGGCGCCCTGAGCGGGACGGGCGCGGTCGCGGCCGACCGGTCCGCGGCGGACGAGAGCGAGGGCGCGAGCGAGGCGATCGTGGAGGCGATGAGCCGCGACCTCGGTCTGACGGAGGCGCAGGCGCGCGAGCGGCTGCGGGTCGAGACCGCCGCGGCCGGCGTCGAGGAGGACGCCAGGCAGCTCGCCGGCGCGTCCTTCGGCGGCGCCTGGTTCGACGCGGAGGCCGGCGAGCTGGTCGTCGCGGTGACGGACCGGGACCTGGTCGGGGCCGTGCGTGCGACGGGCGCGGAGGCCGAGGTCGTCCGGCACAGCGAGGCGGAGCTCACCGCCACGATGGAGGCGGTCGACGGGCTGGCGGAGCGTTCCGGCGCCCCCGCCGGGGTGGCCAGCTGGCGGGTCGACCCGCGGGCCAACGGCGTGGTGGTGAGCGTCGTCGAGGGCGAGGCACGGACCCCGGAGGTCGCCGCGTTCCTGGCCGACGCCCGGGCGCGCGGGCCGGTCACCGTCGAGGAGACCGCCGACCGGGCCCCGGAGACCTTCGCCGCGGGCACCGTGGGCGGGGACCCGTTCTACACGGGCAACGTCCGCTGTTCCATCGGCTTCTCGGTGCACGGCGGCTTCGTCACCGCCGGGCACTGCGGTCGCGCCGGGCAGGCGGTCTACGGCTGGGACCGCTCCCTGGTCGGTTACATCCAGGGCTCCTCCTTCCCGAACAACGACTACGCCTGGGTCAGCGTCGGGAACGGCTGGTGGACGGTGCCGGTCGTGCTCGGCTGGGGCACGGTCTCCGACGCCCTGGTGCGCGGCTCGTCCGAGGCGCCGATCGGCGCCTCGATCTGCCGCTCCGGCTCGACCACGGGCTGGCACTGCGGCGTGGTGCGCGGCAAGAACGAGACCGTCAACTACTCGTCCGGCGAGGTGGTCCACCAGCTGACCAGGACGAGCGTCTGCGCAGAGCCCGGCGACTCGGGCGGCTCGTACATCAGCGGTGACCAGGCCCAGGGCGTGACCTCGGGCGGCTACGGCAACTGCTCGAGCGGCGGCGAGACCTGGTACCAGCCGATCAACGAGATCCTGTCGACCTACGGGCTGACGCTGCACACCGCGTGAGCCGGGCGGCCGTCGCCGCGCCCCAGCGGGCGCGGCGACGGCCCACGCCCACCGGGTCTTTCACGCCAACGGCGCCTCCCGCTTGGAGAACCGGGGCCGACCTCGTAGCGTCTGCCACCGGACTCCATTCCGGAAGGAAGTCATCGCTCATGATCCGAAAGGCCGTCATCCCCGTGGCGGGGCTCGGCACTCGGTTGCTGCCGCTCACCAAGGCACTGCCCAAGGAAATGCTGCCCATCCTCGACAAGCCCGTGCTCCAGCACACCATCGAGGAGTTGGTGGCCTCCGGGATCGACGACGTCACCATCGTCGTCTCCACCCGCAAGACCCTGGTGCAGCAGCACTTCGCCCCGGACGAGGACCTCGACCTGCGGCTGCGGGCGGACGGCAAGGTGGCCGCCGCCGACGCGCTGCTCGGGGTCACGAGCATGGCGCGGATCACCTACCTCTACCAGGACGGGCCCTACGGCAACGGCACCCCGGTGCTGAACGCGGCCCGGGTGGTGGGGAACGAACCCTTCATGGTGCTGTGGCCGGACGACGTCTTCACCTCCGAGGTGCCCCGCGCCCAGCAGCTGCTCGACGCCTACGAGCGCACCCGGGCACCGGTGCTGAGCCTGATGCCGATGGAGCCCGCGGAGTCCCACCGGTACGGCGTGCCCGTCGTGCGCGAGGAGTTGGGCGGCGGGCTGATCCGGATCGACGGCCTGGTGGAGAAGCCCAAACCCCAGGACGCCCCCTCGGCCTACGCGGCGATCGGCGGCTATGTGATCACCCCCGGGATCGTGGCGGAGCTCGAACGTCTCACCGACCGGCACAGGTCGCGTCCCGACGGGGAGATCGGGCTGTCCGACGCGATCCACCGGCACGCCGCCGAGCACCCGGTCTTCGGGCAGGTCGTGGACGGCACCTGGTGGGACACCGGCAACGCGCTCGGCTATCTGCGCGCGCAGTTCGCGGCGGCGCTCGCCCACCCGGAGTACGGCCCGGAGCTGCGCAAGCTGGCACTCGGCGAATAGCGCCACGAGCCGGCGCACGCCGCCCGGGTGACGTCCCCGGGTTTGAAACGTTAGCTCACTCCGTCGGCGCACTTCCGGCCTCGCGCGCCATCGTTGATGGGGGCGTGATGATGGAGATGCTGTACCGGATCGACGAAGGCGGCGCCGAGATCCTCGACGGGGTCATCGCGTGCTGTGCCGACCTGTTGGAGGAGTTCACGGCCTCCATGGACGAGATCGAGGCGAATTTCGCCAGCCACTGGGTCAACACCCCCATGCCGTCGCCCGATCGGTGACGGCGGTGCCCGTTCCCGGCCCCGCCCCGGCCGGGAACGGTCCTCGGCACTGAACCCTCGCGGCGCGCCTGGTGGGCCCGGCATCATGGGGGCGTGAGTGAAGAGGGGGAGCCCGAAGCGGCGGAACTGGCCCAGCTCTGCCGTGAGTTGAGGGCACTGCGAGCGATGGCCGAGCGGGCCGGCCTGGGCGTGGGGTTCGCGGCGCTGGTGGCAGCCGCCAGGCGTGGCGAGCCGCTGCGGGAGCATCTGGCGGCGCTCGGTCCCGTGGGGGCCACGCACCGCGGGGAGCCGCCGGCCGAACTGCCGCCCGACACCGGCCCCGTGGAGCTGTTCGGCACCGGCCCGGGACACGTCGCGGTGGGCGCCTACCGGTGCCCGGTGGGTCGGTGCGCCCGCCGGGAGCGGCCAGGCCCCGAGGACGACCTGCCGCAGTGCGCGCTGCACGGCCGGCCCCTGCGGTTCGAGTGAGGGCCGGGGTGGGTCGCGGGTGAGCGCGGTGGTGACGGAGCTGGGGCAGCGGGTGCTCGACCGGTGGGCGGCGCTGCTCGCGCTGCCCGGGCTGCTGTTCGTGGCGGCGGTGTGGGCGGCCCGCGAGCTGGGCCACCGGGGGTTCGCGGATCCTGGGCGGTTGCGGGCCGCGGTCTCCTCGCTGGCCGACTCGGTCGCGGAGGATCCGGTGCGGCTGGCGTTCTGGGTGGCGCTCCTGCCACTGCTCTCGGCGGCGGCCGGCCTGGCGGCCGGGGTGTGCGCGGGGGCGCTGCGGCGGCTGTGGTTCGGCCCCTGGCCGGCTCGGCCCTCCGGGCCTGGGCGGCGGCTGACGGCGGGGCGGGCGCGGCGTTGGCGGCTGCGGGCGGCGGCCTACCGGGCGGCGGAGGAAGCCGAGGCGGGGCAGCGGGAGTTGGACGTGCTGGCGGCTCGGCGGAACGCGGTGGGGTTGCGGCCGCCGGAGCGGCCGACCTGGATGGCCGACCGGATGACGGCGCTGGCCGCCCGGGTGTGGGCCTGGTACCGGGTGGACGTGAGCTTCGCCTGGCCGCGTCTCTGGCTGCTGCTCACCCCTGAGGAGCAGGACGCGCTGCGGGCGGCGCGCGGCCGGGTGGACGCGGCGGTGGTGCTGGCCGGTTGGGGGGTGCTGGTGTGCGGCCTCGCAGTGTGGTGGTGGCCTGGCACGGTGGTCGGCGCGGCGATGCTGGGCGAGGCGGTGCGCCGGGGGCGGGCGGCGGTGGACGCGTTCGCGCATCTGGTGGAGGCCGCGTTCGACCTGCGGGTGGCGGCGCTCGCCGAGTCGCTGCGGCTCGAACTGCCCGAGGGGCCTTTCCCGCCGGAGGTCGGGCTGCGGGTGACGGCGCTGCTGCGCAAGCAGGCGTGAGGGACGGGCCTCACTCGATCGGGTGAGTGGGTGGTTCTCGGCGCGTGTCGGGGTGGTGGTGGGCGGGGGTCGGCATGACGATGCACCGCGATCAGGCGGTCCGCGAGCGGGCCGCGGCCGACTCGGAAGGTGTGGTGCGCGATGCGGCTGCTGTTGATCCGGCACGGTCGGACGCCGGCCAATGTCGCCGGGCTGCTGGACACGGCGGCGCCGGGCGCCGAGTTGACGCCCGAGGGGCTGCGGCAGGCGGAGGCGCTGCCCGCGGCGCTGGCCGGGGAGCGGATCGACGCGCTCTACGCGTCCACGCTGGTGCGGGCGGTGGCGACGGCCGCGCCGCTGGCCCGGGAGCGGGGTCTCGCGGTGCGGTTGCGGGACGGTCTGCGGGAGTTGGCGGCCGGCGATCTGGAGGGGCGGGGGGACGCGGAGTCGGTCGGCGTCTATCTGCGGGTGGCGTGTGACTGGGCCGCGGGTCGGACCGAGGTGCGGATGCCGGGCGCGGAGAGCGGGGCCGAGGCGCTCGGCCGGTTCGACGCGGTGGTGGCGGAGGCGGCCTCGGCCGGCGCCGCGGTGGCGCTGGTCGGCCATGGCTCGATGATCCGGGTGTGGACGGCGGCGCGGGTGGCCAACGTGTCGGTGGAGTTCGTGGTGGCGCACGAGGTGCCCAACGGTGGCGTGGTGACGTTGGAGGGCGCGCCGGGGCGGGGCTGGCGCGCGCTCGGCTGGACGGGCGCGCGGCTCGGGGACGCGCCGGCCGTCGCCGCCGGCTGACGGGGGGGGCGGGGTCAGCCGGGCACGGCGAGCGGCGGGGTGGCGAGGGTGTCGACGTAGGGCTGTTCGGAGAGTTCGGCGATGCGCCCCATCAGCAGGGTGGTCAGCTCGCGGAGCGTCGCGGTGGCGGGGGCGCCGTCCGGCCGGGGGGCGCGCCGCCGCAGCGCGGTGTGGTCGATGGGGTGGCCGAAGCGGATGCGGACGCGGTGCGGCCTGAGCAGCGTGGTGCCGATGGGCTGTACCCGGTCGGTGCCCGTGATGCCGAAGGGCACCAGCGGGGCGCCCGAGGTCAGGGCGATGGAGGCGGTGCCCGGCCGGCCGCGGTGCAGGCGGCCGTCAGGCGATCTGGTGCCCTCGGGGTAGATGGCGAGGGCGGCTCCGGCGGTGAGCAGGGCGGAGCCGGTGGCGACGAACCTGCGCGCGGCGGCGGGGCCGCCGCGGCGGTCGACGGGCTGGAAGCCGAGTCGCGTGCAGTAGGCGGCGAGCGCGCGGCCGCGGAGCCCGGGCGCGGTGAAGTACTCGCGCTTGCCGAAGAAGACCAGTGGCCGGGGGACGGCGGCCATCAGGAAGAAGGTGTCGCAGGCGGCGAGGTGGTTGCCGGCGAGCAGCACGGGGCCGGTGCGCGGCAGGTGTTCGACGCCCTCGACGGTGGTGGGGCAGGCGGTGGCGGCGGCCAGCCGCATCAGGGCCCGGGTGGCGTGGTAGGCGGGCATGGCGGGTGGCTCACCGGTCCCCGTCCCGCTGGGCCGGTAGGGGGGCCAGGGCGTCGAGCGCCACCCGCCAGTGCTCGGCGAGGTCGCGGGCCTCGGGGAGCGCGGCGTCCGCGGTGAAGGCGCAGGTGGCCTGGTCGCGCCAGACGGCGAGTGCGGGGAGGCAGGGGAGGTGGGTGGGGAGGCAGCTGATCGGGGTGACGCGGAGCGGTGGGCGGTCGTCGTGTCCGAGGTCGGGCGCGGCGGTGAGCACGGTGGTCTGGAGGCCGGCGCGGGCGAAGACCCGGCCGGAGACGGCGTCGACGCCGCGTGGTCCGAGCCGGCCGATGGTGGCGCTCTGGGCCCAGCGGGTGGAGCGGGGCTTGAGCCTGGCGGTGTGTCTGGCGATGAGCTGGGCGCGGCGGCCGAGGTCGGGTTCCTGCCAGGGCACGGGGATCAGCGCCATGGTGAAGCGGTTGCCGAGGTAGGGCTGGCCCGGGTCGTGGCCGAGCGCGACGGGCAGCCCGAAGCCCCGGGCGCGGCGGCCCTCGGCCGTCCAGCCGGTGGCGTCGAAGCGTTCGGCGGCGCGGGAGAGGGCGGCGAGGTGGACGTCGAGCACCGAGCAGCCGAGGCGGCCCGCGGCGGCGCGGAGTCGGCCGACCGGCACGGTGGCGGCGGAGAGCAGCCGTTCGTTCTTGCGGGGCAGGTCGAGCAGCGGGCGGCGGGGAGCGGGCCGCAGCAGCTGGGTGGAGTCGGCGGTGACGCGGGCGAGTCCCGCGATGCGGGCGCCGAGCGGCGGCCTGGGCGCCGGTGGGCGGGGCACGGCGGGGGCGGTGGGCGCGGCGCCGAAGAGCAGGCGGCCGATCCTGGCGACGGTCAGGCCGTCGTGCAGGGCGTGGTGGGCGCGGTAGCAGAGCAGGTGGCGGTCGGGCTGGAAGCCGTGGACCAACCAGACGTCCCAGGGTTCCTCGGGGCGGGGCAGCGGCCGGTTGACCAGCTCGTCGTGGGCGGCGGCCGCGGCGTGCGGCCCGGGGGTGACCCGGAGTTCCTGGACGTGCCGCTCGACGGGCGCGTCCGACGAAGTGGGGAGCAGCGGCAGCCGGTCGCGGACGTGGTCGCGCAGCGCGCCGATGCCGGGGGCGGGTCCCGCCATCTCCAGGATGACGCCGCTGAGGAGGAAGTGTCCGCTGTCCGCCTGGGCCATGCGGCGGAGATGGCGGTCCAGGGCCGGGAAGGCGGTGTCGGGCGTGGTCGGCATGGGTGGGTTCCTTGGGTGGGGTGGACGGGGGTGCGGGCCGGGGCCCGGCCGTCAGTCCCCGGCGGCGAGTGTGGGCCAGGTGACGCTGGTACCGCCCCAGGTGAGCCCGGCGCCGAAGGCCGCCAGGACGACGCGCTGCCCGGGGCGGAGGGCGCCGTGCCGGTTGGCGTGGTCGAGGAGGAGGGGCACGGAGGCGGCGGTGGTGTTCCCGGCGTGTTCGATGTTGCTGATCCAGCGGGCGGGGTCGACGCCGAGGTCGGCGGCGAGGGCGCGGGAGATCCGGGCGTTGGCCTGGTGGACGGCGAACCTGTCGACCTCGTGGAGCGACCAGCCGGCCAGCTCGGCGGCGTCGGCCACCGCGCCGCCCATCCGGTGCAGGGCGTGGCGGAACACCGATCGGCCGTCCATGGCGAGCGAGATGCGGCTGCGCCGGTCCAGGGCTCCGCCGCCCGCGATGTGGATGAGGTCGCCGTGGTCGCCGTCGCTGCCGAGGGCGAACGGGCCGAGGGCGCCGGGTTCCTCGGGGTCTCCGGCGCGCAGGACGACGGCACCCGCGGCGTCGCCGAAGATGGCGGCGGTGGTGCGGTCCTCCGGGTCGACGACCGAGGACATGGTGTCGGCGCCGACCAGCAGGACGCGGTGGAACGTTCCGGCGGCGAGGAGGCCGCCGGCGACGGCCAGGCCGTAGAGGAATCCCGAACAGGCGCCTGACACGTCGAGGGCGGCGACGCCGCAGAGGCCGAGCCTGGCGGCGAGGGTGGGGGCGCTCGACGGGCAGAGCCGGTCGGGCGTGCCGGTGGCCAGCAGCACGGCGTCGACCTGGCCCGCGCCGTCCGACTTCAGGGCGCGGGTGCCGGCCTCGACCGCCATCTCGACGGTCGCGGTGCCCGGTTCGACGCGGCGCCTGGTGCGCACCCCGGTGCGCTGGAGGATCCATTCCTCGCTGACGCCGAGTCGAGCGGCCACGACGTCGTTGCCGACCACCGTGGGGGGCTGCCAGGAGCCGAGGCCGCTCAGCACGGCGGCGGGCCGGCCGGCGGTCACGAGGCGACGGGCTCGGTCCGGCGGCGCAGGAACTCGGCGACCTCCGCCACGGTCCGCAGGCCGTAGAGCTCGTCCTCGTCGAGTTCGAGGCCGAGTTCCTGTCGGGCGATGAGCACCAGCTCGGTCACGGCGAGCGAGTCGAGGCCGGCCTCCTCGGGGGTGGCCTCTGGCCGGACTCCGGCGGCGGGGAGTTGGAGTCTGCCCACCATGGTGTCGCGCAGCCATTCGTACATGGTTCTCCCTCGTCCACCCGACACGCCGTGCGGCGCGGTCGGTTCGTGCGGTGCGGTCGCCGTGTGGCGGGGGCACACGTTTCCACACCGGGACGGGGGCTCCGGACCGGCTGTCAGCCTCCCGGACGACGTTGGCGGGCAGAAACACCCGGAGGGGTGACGGGGGTCGGCCGGCATGTGACGGGCGTCTTCCGGCCCACCGCCGGGCGTTGAAAATTAGTTTTGCATATCCTGAATTTTTTCATACCCTGCAATGTGTGGTGGAGAGATCGGTGCCCTCGGGGTTGCGCGAGCGCAAGAAGCAGGCGACCCGGGCGGCGTTGGCGGAGGCGGCGGTGCGGCTCGCCGTGGCGCGGGGGGTGGAGAACGTGACCGTGGAGGCGATCAGCGCCGAGGTCGGCGTCTCGCCGCGCACCTTCTTCAACTACTTCGACCAGCGCGACGACGCCTTCGTGATGATCGACGACGAGCTGAGCGAGCGGGTCAGGCAGGCCGTGCTGGCCGCCCCCGCCGACCGCACCCCGCTCGCGGCCGTCCGCGACGCCTTGATCGCCGAGTTGGTCGACGTCGAGGCGCAGCACGGTCTTTGGCAGCTCCGCGCCGAGGTGCTCAGGCAGGCGCCGCACCTGCTGGTCCGCAGCCTGGGCGCGCACACGGCCGACGAGCTCGGCCTGGCCACCGCTGTCGCCCGCCGGCTCAGCTCGGCGACCGGCGATCCCGCGGACCCGGCGTCCGGGCCCGGCGCCGAAGCCGCGGACGCCCTGGACACGGACCCGGCGGCGGTCGGGCTCTACCCGCGCCTGGTGGCGGCCATGGCCGGCACCGCAGTCCGGGTGGCCATCGAGCACTGGAGCACGCACTCGGCCGAGGCGTTCCAGCCGATCTTCCACAGCGCCTTCACCCAGCTTGCCGCCGGGCTGCCGGCTCCCACCGCGGAGGACCGCGGCCCGACCGGCTGATCACCGGCGGCGAGACCGGCGCGGTGCCCACCGCCGCCGGTCTCGCCGTGTCCCTTTCACCGAGTACCGAGAAGGAAGACCGTGAGTTCTCCAGAGGCGCCGGCACACAGTCCGGCCGCCATGAACCAGCGCCAGATACTCCAGGCGATGACCGGCCTGATGGCCGGCATGTTCGTGGCCATCCTGGCCGGCACCGTGGTGGCCAACGCGCTGCCCCGGATCATCGCCGACCTGGGCGCCACCCAGTCCTCCTACACCTGGGTCGTCACCTCGGAGCTGCTGGCGATGACCGCCACCGTCCCGCTCTGGGGGAAGCTCTCCGACCTCTACAACAAGAAGCTGCTGCTCCAGCTGTCGCTCGCGATGTTCGTCGTCGGCTCGCTGCTGGCCGGCTTCTCGCAGGGCGTCGGGCTGCTGATCTTCAGCCGGGTCGTGCAGGGCATCGGCGCCGGCGGCCTCACCGCCCTCGTCCAGGTCGTGATGGCGGCCATCATCCCGCCGCGTCAACTCGGCAAGTACGCGGGCATCTTCGGCGCCGTGTTCGCCGTGGGCACCGTCGCGGGGCCGCTGGTGGGCGGCGTGCTGGTGGACACCTCCTGGCTCGGCTGGCGCTGGTGCTTCTTCATCGGCGTGCCGTTCGCGCTGGCCGCGATCCTCATCCTCCAGCGCACCCTGTCCATCCCGACCAGCCGGCGCGAGATCAAGATCGACTACCTGGGCGCCTTCCTGATCGTCTCGGGCGTCTGCTCGCTGCTGATCTGGGTCACCCTGGCCGGCAACGAGTTCGACTGGCTGTCCTGGCAGACCGGTGCCTTCACGGTGGGCGGCGCGGTGCTGCTCGGCGCCGCCGTCCTGGTGGAGTCCAGGGTGCCCGAGCCGGTCATCCCGCTGGACATCTTCCGGAACCGCACGGTCACGCTCACCACGGTCGCCAGCCTCCTGGTGGGGCTCGCGATGTTCGGCGGCACCGTCTTCCTCTCCCAGTACTTCCAGATCTCGCTGGGCAACTCCCCCACCGTCGCGGGCCTGATGGGCCTGCCGATGATCATGGGCCTGTTGGTGTCCTCCACCGTCGCCGGGCAGATCATCACCCGCACCGGCGTCTGGAAGATCCACCTGGTGATCGGCGGCGCCGTGATGACGGTCGGCCTCGCGTTGCTGGCCACCATCGACCGGGACACCAGCTTCCTGTTGCTGAGCGTCTACATGGCGCTGCTGGGCATCGGCGTCGGCATGCTGATGCAGAACCTGGTGCTGGCCGCGCAGAACGACGTGCCGGCCAGGGAGTTGGGCGCCGCGACCTCCGTGCTGTCCTTCTTCCGCAGCATGGGCGGCACCATCGGCACCAGCGTGCTGGGCGCGATCCTGGCCAACCGGGTGGCGGACGAGCTGGCCAGCCAGCTGCCCACGTCGGGCGAGGAGGGGGCCGCCGGCGGCGGCGCCCACTCGGTGCCCGACATCTCGCTGCTGCCCGATCCGATCAGGGAGATCGTGCAGGACGCCTACGGCGTGGCGACCGCGGAGCTGTTCCTGGTCGCCACCCCGTTCGCCGCGCTCGCGCTGCTGGTGGTCCTCTTCATCAAGGAGAAGCCGCTGAAGACCGCGAGCGGCAACGAGCGGCTCGCGAGCGAGGAGGGCGAGGCCGCCGGGGAGCAGGCGCCGGCGGCGCCGGTGCACTGAGCGCCGAGCGCCGAGCACCGGGCATCGGCCGGGTCAGGCCGGGAGCGGGGCGCGTCCGAGTTCGGACGCGCCCCGCTCCGTCGTGCGCACCCGGTCCCCGACAGCCAGCGCGCCGGGGCCGGCCACCGCGAACTTGGCGCCGAACGCCACCCCGCCGGCGGCGGCCCGGCGGTAGGTGGCCAGGGTGCGCAGCGGCTCGGGTCCCGCGCGGTCGCCGGTCGTCTGGTCGACGAGGGTGACCGCGCAGCGGATGGCGAGCTTGGCGTATCCGAGGGTGGCGTCGCCGATCTCCAGCGTGCGGGAGCGGTCCTCGGTGTGCGGCGCCGGCCAGCCGTCTACCACCACGTTGGCGCGGAACCGGTCGACCGGCACCGGACGGCCGCCGCGCGCGGTGATCCGGGCGTTGAGCTGGTCGAGGGAGGCGAGCGAGAGCAGGTGCACCGCGCAGCTGTCGGCGAACCCCGAGGTGCCGGGGGCGAGGCCGTCGGTGACCCGGTCGTGCTCGGGCGGCACCCGGACCAGCCGGCTGGGCGCACCCAGGGCGGTGGAGAGCCAGTCGGCCGCCGCCTGGCCCTGGTCGACGCCGTGGAACGGACTGCCGAACAGGGTGACCAGGCGGCGGGGCCCGGTGGTGTCGATCGTGACCGCGAGCGCGGGCAGCCCGTCCGCGCGCAGCGTGAGGCGCGTGCCGTCGGCGCTCGGGGTGGGCTGGATCCGGGCGAGCCCGGGGTCCCGGCGCTGGCTGCGGAACCGTCCTTCGGCGTCGACGACCATGAAGGCGCGGTCGTGGGCGAGACCCGCGGGCGTCAGCGCGGCGCGGTCGAGGGGCACCCCGGCGCAGCCCTTGACCGGATACGTCGTCAACCGTACGACCCTCGCCATGTGTCGTCTCCTTCGTCGGCCTACCATGATGCCGTCATGGACAGCGCTGACTTCCGTAGTTTCGTGGCCCTCGGGGACTCGTTCACCGAGGGGATGTCGGATGCCCTGCCGGACGGCTCGTACCGGGGCTGGGCGGACCTGCTCGCACTGCGGCTCGCCGGGCGGCGGGCCGGGTTCAGGTACGCGAACCTGGCGGTGCGCGGGAAGTTGATCGACCAGATCGCGCGGGACCAGGTGCCGGCGGCCGAGGCGATGGGCGCCGACCTGGTGACGCTGGTCGGCGGGCTGAACGACGTGCTGCGGCCGCGGTGCGACATGGCCGCGGTGTGCGACGCGCTCGAACGGTCCGTCGCGACGCTGGCGCCGGCCTGCGGGACGCTGGTGCTGATGCGCAGCCCCGGGCGGCGCGGCCCCTGGCTCCAGCGTTACCGGGGCCGGATGGAGGAGTTGTTCTCCTTCGTCGACGGGCTCGCCGAGCGGCACGGCGCGGTGGTGGTCGACCTCTACGCCTCGCGGGCGCTCGGCGATCCTCGGCTGTGGGCCGACGACCGGCTGCACCTGACCCAGGAGGGCCACCGGCGGGTGGCCGAGGCCGTCTGGCAGGGGCTCGGCCACCCGCCGTCCTTCGACTGGGACGAGCCGCTGCCCGCCCTGTTGCCGCCCGGCTGGGCGGCGCGGCGGAGCGCCGACCTCCGCTTCACCCGGGTGCATCTGCTGCCCTGGGTCGGGCGCCGGCTGACGGGCCGCTCCTCGGGGGACGGGCGGGCGCCCAAGCGCCCCGAGCTGACGCCGCTGGCCTGGGAGGACCAGCCGACCGAGCCGGCGAGCGGCCCGTAGAATCCGGTGGCGTGACTGACAAGCCCCGCATTCCGAACGTCCTGGCCACCCGCTACGCCTCCGCAGATCTGGCGCGGCTGTGGTCCCCCGAGCACAAGGTGGTGTTGGAGCGCCGGCTGTGGCTGGCGGTGCTCCGGGCGCTCGAGGAGCTCGGCGTCCCGGTGGCGCCCGGGGCGGTGGCCGACTACGAGCGGGTGGTCGAGTCCGTGGACCTGGCCTCGATCGCGGCGCGGGAGCGGGTCACCCGGCACGACGTGAAGGCGCGGATCGAGGAGTTCAACGCGCTGGCCGGGCACGAGCAGGTGCACAAGGGCATGACGTCACGGGACCTGACGGAGAACGTCGAGCAGTTGCAGATCCGGCTCTCGCTGGAACTGGTGCGGGACCGCTCGGTGGCGCTGCTGGCGCGGCTCGGGCGGCTCGCCGGCGAGTACGCCGAGCTGGTGATGGCCGGGCGTTCGCACAACGTGCCGGCGCAGGCGACGACGTTGGGGAAGCGTTTCGCCACCGCGGCCGACGAGGCGCTGGTGGCCTTCGGGCGTCTCGAGGAGCTGCTGGCCAGGTATCCGCTGCGCGGGGTGAAGGGGCCGGTGGGCACCTCGCAGGACATGCTCGACCTGCTGGGCGGGGACGAGCGGAAGCTGGCCGAGTTGGAGGGGCGGATCGCGGGCCATCTGGGCTTCGGCCAGGTGCTGACCTCGGTGGGCCAGGTGTATCCGCGGTCGCTCGACTACGAGGTGACCACGGCCCTGGCGCAGCTGGCGGCGGCGCCGTCCTCGCTGGCCAAGACGATCCGGCTGATGGCCGGTCAGGAGCTGGTGACCGAGGGGTTCCAGCCGGGTCAGGTCGGCTCCTCGGCGATGCCGCACAAGATGAACACCCGGTCCTGCGAGCGGGTCAACGGGCTGGCGGTGATCCTGCGCGGTCACGCGTCGATGACGGGCGAGCTGGCCGGGGACCAGTGGAACGAGGGGGACGTCTCCTGCTCGGTGGTGCGCCGGGTGGCGTTGCCCGACGCGTTCTTCGCGTTCGACGGTCTGGTGGAGACGTTCCTGACGGTGCTCGACGAGTTCGGCGCCTTCCGTCCCGTGGTGGCGCGGGAGCTGGACCGGTACCTGCCGTTCCTGGCCACGACCAAGGTGCTGATGGCGTCGGTCAGGGCCGGGGTGGGCCGGGAGACGGCGCACGAGGTGATCAAGGAGCACGCGGTGGCTTCGGCGCTGGCGATGCGCGAGGGCGCGGAGCGCAACGAGCTGCTCGACCGGCTGGCCGCGGACGGGCGGATCCCGCTGGACCGGGCCGGGCTCGACGCCCTGATGGCGGACCGGCTGTCGTTCACCGGGGCCGCGGCGAGCCAGGTGGCCGGCGTGGTGGCGCGGGTGGAGGACGTCGTCAAGCGGTATCCGGCGGCGGCCGGGTACCGGCCGGGCGCCATTCTCTAGCTCCTGTCCGGTCCGTCGGCGGCGGGACCTGCCGACGGCGTAGGTTGGTGCCGGCGTGCGGGACTGACGTGGTCGGAGGCGGCGTGGGTGGGCTACTCGGCGGTGATCCTTCGCTGTTGCGCAGGATCAACTCGGCGGTGGTGCTCAAGGCGCTGCGCGACGCGGAGCCGTCCTGTTCGCTGACGGACCTGGCCCGGGTGACGGGGCTCTCCCGGCCCACCGTCGAGGGGGTTCTCGACGGGCTGACCCAGGCGGGGCTGGTCACGGAGACGGACGCGCCCGAGCCGGGCGGCGCGCGCCGGCTCGGGCGCCCGGCGCGCCGGTTCAGGTTCCGCGCCGAGTCGGGTCGGGTGCTGGGCGTCGAGCTGGGGCCGCGGCGGGTGTCGGCGGTGCTGGGGGATCTGCTGGGGCGGCGGCTCGGCTCGCGCGCCCGCGAGGTGTCGGTGCGGGCCGCCGCGGACGAGCGGCTGGCCGCCGCGGTCGCGGTGGCCGGCGAGCTGCTGCGGGAGTGCGCGGTGGAGCCCGGCATGCTGCGGGCGGTGGGGGTGGGCAGCCCGGGGATCGTGGGCCCCGAGGGCACGGTGCGGCTCTGCAGCGCGCTGCCCGGCTGGACGGGGCTGCGGCTCGGGGAGCGGCTGCGGGACGCCTTCGGCTGTCAGGTGCTGGTGGAGAACGACGCCAACGCGGCGGTGCTCGCTGAGCGTTGGCTCGGCGCGGCGACCGGCGCGGACGACGTGGTGCTGGTGCTGGCCGGGCTGAGCCCGGGCGCCGGCTCGTTGATCGGCGGCCGGCTGCACCGAGGGCACGGCGGGGCGGCCGGCGAGATCGGGGCGCTGCACCTGCTGGGGCGGCAGGTGACGCCCGAGCGGCTGCTCTCCACCTCTGGCGAGCCGCTCGACCCGCTGGACGAGCCGGCGGTGGCCGAGGTGTTCGCGCGGGCGGCGGAGGGCGACGCGCGGGCCACGGACGCGGTGGGGCGCTTCGTGGAGCGGCTGACCCACGACGTGACGGCGCTGGTGCTGGCGCTGGATCCTGAGCTGGTGGTGATCGGGGGCTGGGCGGCCGGGCTCGACGGCGTGGTGGAGCCGCTGCGGACCGAGCTGGCGCGCTACTGCCTGCGGACCCCGCGGGTGGTGGCCTCCGCGCTCGGCGGCACCGCGGTGGCCACCGGGGCGCTGCGGGTGGCGCTCGACCGGGTGGAGGAGGAGCTGTTCGCCGTGGAGGACATCAGCTCGCGCTGAGCGACACGGTGCCCTGGTTGCCGAACGTCAGCCGGCAGGTGTCCGCCCGGTAGGTGGCGACGGCGGCGGCGACGGTGCGGCCCGCGGCGGCGTAGCGGGTGGTGACGATCAGCACCGGGGCGCCGGGCAGCTGGTCGAGCCGGCGGGCCTCGGGGGCCCCGGCCGAGCCGAGCTCGACGGAGCGGTCCTGGCCGTCGGGCCGCAGCCGCTGGAGCCTGGCGAGCACCTGACGGCCGCGCTCGGAGCTGGTGAGTGGCGGGCCGGCGGGCGCCGCCTCGCCAGGGATGGCGAGGACCCCGGCCGGCACGTAGAGCTGCTCGGCCGCGACGGACTGGGCGTGCGTGACCAGCATGCGGTGCACGACCTCGACCGGCTCGTCCGGCCGGGCGTCGAGCATCCGGGCCACGGCGGTGGGCGGCACGGCGGGGGCGCAGTCGGTGGTGACCCAGGAGTCGCCGGGAGCGCCCGGCCAGGTGTGCCGGCGGGGGCTGACGTCGACGCCGACGCGCGGCGGCGCGACGGTGGTGCCGACGCCGCGGCGCCGCTGGAGCCGGCCCTCGAGCTCCAACTGGTCGAGGGCCTGGCGGAGGGTGGCCCTGGCCACCCCGAAGCGGGCGGCGAGCTCACGCTCGTTGGGCAGTGCCTGGCCCACGGAGAACTCGGTGTCGAGTGCCTCGGTGAGCACGGTCTTGAGGTGCCGGTACTTGGGCTCCGAAGACTGCTGTTCGAGCTGGATGCTCCCCACCCTGGCCTCCACGGGCGTTCCCCGGACCGGGGCCGGCGGCTGTCGCGCCGACAACCCGATGATTATGAAAGGTTGTTGCGTATATAGACCCTAGAGCCGGCGCGAGTCTTGGTCAAGACCAATACGCGTGAGGCATTCTGTGACCAGCGGGCTTCATATATGATCGTTCATCCAGAACCGGGACGGGGAAGGGAGCCGAGGATGGCGACATCGGAAGCGGAGCGACGGCGGGTCACGGTGGTCACCGGCGGCAGCCGGGGCATCGGCGCGGCGGTGGCGGTGCGGCTCGCGGCGGACGGGCACGACGTGGCCATCGGCTTCGCCAGGGACGAGGCGGCGGCCGGCGAGGTCGCCGACCGGGTGCGGGCGGCCGGCAGGCGGGCGGTCGCGGTCCGGGCCGACGTGAGCGTCGAACGCGACGTGGCCGCCCTGTTCGACGCGGCCGTCGGGGAGTTGGGCCGGGTGACCGGTCTGGTCAACAACGCGGCCGTCAGCGGCCCGCTCGGGCGTTTCGACGAGACCCCGCCCGAGGTGATGCGCCGGGTGGTGGACGTGAACATGGTCGGGGCGATGCTCTGCGCCCGCCGGGCGGCCCGGGAGATGTCGCGGCGGCACGGCGGGGCGGGCGGCGCGATCGTCAACATCTCGTCCGGCGCGGCCACCCTGGGCAGCCCCGGCGAGTACGTGCACTACGCGGCGTCCAAGGCCGCGGTGGACACGCTGACGCTCGGCCTCGCCAAGGAGCTCGGCCCCGAGGGGGTGCGGGTGAACTCGGTGCAGCCGGGGGTGGTCGACACCGACATACACACGGCGATGGGCGAGCCGGGGCGCGCCGAGCGGATCGGCCGCGCCACCCCGCTCGGCCGGGCGGGGCACCCCGAGGAGATCGCCGCGGCGGTGGCCTGGCTGCTCTCCCCCGAGGCGTCGTACACCACGGGGGCGATCCTGCGCGTCGCCGGCGGCCGTTAGCCCGGCGGCCGCGTGGTGACCGCTCGGGCGTCAGTCGGGCAGCAGGTGACCGAGCTTGTCCGGGTTGCCGATCAGGAAGATCCGCCGGATCGCGCCTTCTTCCGCCTCCAGCAGGAAGACGCCGAAGGGGCGGCCGGCGGCGGTGACCAGCAGCCCCGACATGCCGTTGAACTCGACGATCCGGAAGCCCGGTTGGGCCGGGGCGCGGCCGCCGACCCCGGCCAGGAAGCGACCCACCTTCTCGGATCCGGTGATGACGCGGCGCGGGCCCCTGGCCTTGCCGCCGGTGTCGGAGGTGAGCGCCACGTCGGGGGCCAGGAAGGACAGCAGCCCCTCGATGTCGCCCTCCAGCGCCGCGGCGAGGAAGCGCTCGGTGAGGTCGCGCCGCTCCCCCGCGTCCACCTCGTAGCGGGGGCGGCCCTCGGCCACGTGGCGGCGGGCCCGGCCGGCGAGCTGGCGGACCGCCGGCTCGGCCCGGCCGAGCGCGGTGGCGATCTCCGCGAAGGGCAGCGCGAACGCCTCGCGCAGGACGAACACCGCGCGCTCGAGCGGCGAGAGCGATTCCAGGACGATGAGCACCGCGTAGGAGACGGTGTCCGCGAGCACGGCGCGCTCGGCGCCGTCGGGGGCGGCCGACAGGTCGGCCGTCGCCCGGTCGGCGGGCAGCGGCTCGGGCAGCCAGGGCCCCACGTAGGACTCGCGGCGGGCGGCGAGCTGACGCAGCCGGTCGACCGCCAGCCGGCTGACGATCCGCACCAGGTAGGCGCGCGGCTCCGCGACGCCCGACCGGTCGGCCGCCGACCAGCGCAGCCATGCCTCCTGCACGGTGTCCTCGGCGTCGCTGATCCCGCCGAGCATCCGGTAGGCCACCCCGAAGAGCAGGGTCCTGTGCGTCTCGAAGTCCCGCAGTGCGGCGTCCTGTGTCGCGAGGTCCTCTCCCACCCGACCATCCCACCACGAGCCGCCCGCGATGCGTCCAGCCGGGGGTGCCGGCGCGGGGAACACTCGGGCCGGGCGCGACGTTTTCTGTCGGAAGAGGCTCAATCCGGTGCGCCGGCAAGGGTGTTGACCAGTCACGGGAGTACGGTTCCCAGGAGCGGCTCGGCTGGTCGGCCACGGTGGTCGCGGCCACCGACCGGGCCGGTCGGCGGGCACGGTGCCGGGGGTGGCCAGTGTGGCGGAAGCGAAGGGAACATTTCCGCCGGAAGTCTCCTTTACCGTCCGGTCACAGGGCGTTCGTGATCACGCAATAACCGAGGACGACAGTGCTTTCATGGCAGACTCCGATGTACCGAGCGGTCCGATCGGCATTCCGCGCCAGGGGCCACGGGGGGACGGACACGATCAGCGGTGTGGCCACGGCCGCCGGCCCGCGCCCGGGAGCGGCGCGCCCCGGGACGGGGGGTCGACACCTGCCATGACCGAACTGTTCCTGCTGCGGGCCGCGGGGCCCGTCGATCTCGACGCGGCGCTGGCCCTGCACCGGCGCTGCTCGCCCGACGCCCTGGCCGGCCGCTACCACGGCCCGCTGGACGAGGCGGACGACTATCTGCCCCATCTGCTCGGCCCGCGGCACGGCCGCGCGCTGGCCGCCAGAACGCTGTCCGGCCGCTTGGTGGGCCTCGGTCACCTGCTGTGGGACGGCGCGGAGGCCGAGGTGGCGCTGCTGGTGGAGGACGCCTGGCAGCGGCGCGGGGTCGGCTCCTCGCTGCTCCACGCCCTGGTGGAGATGGCCGCCCGCGAACAGCGGGAGGCGGTCTACGCGGTCTGCCGGCCGGCCGACCCCGGGATGGCGGCCGTGATGCGCGCCGTCGGTCTTTCGGTGGAGCGCCACCCCGAGGAGGACGCGCTGGTGCTCTCGGCCCGGCTGACCGCCCTGCCGACGGCCGCCGCCTCGCCGGCCAGGGCCCGGGGCTGACCCCGGGCTCGACGCCCCGGGCGGGCGCCGGAACCGCGAGTGTCAGGAACGCGGGGGCCGTTCACTGATGACGCGCGCACCTCCGGCGTACCAGGATGGGCGCATGCCAGTTGACACCACCGACACCAGCACCTCGCTTCCCCGTCAGGTCGCCGACGCCTACGTGGACGCGCTCGTCGAACTCGACCCGATCATGGGCACCTTCCTCGGCGTCCCCGAGTGCGCGGACCGCCTGCCCGACTTCTCCCCCGCCGGCCACGAGGCCCGCGCCGAGCTCGCCAGGAGGACCCTGGAGCGGCTGGCCGTCGCCGAGGCCAGGACCGGCGCCGACACCGTCGCCGAGCGGCGGTGCGCGCGGCTGCTCCGCGAGCGGCTCACGGCGGAACTCGCGGTGCACGAGGCGGGCGAGTCGCTGCGCGCGGTGAGCAACCTCTTCTCGCCGATCCACGAGACGCGGGACGTCTTCACCCTCATGCCGACCGACACGGACGAGGACTGGGCGGCCGTGGCCAGGCGGCTGCGGGCGGTGCCGGCCGCGGCGGAGAGCTACCGGCGGTCGCTGGCCGCCGGGGTCGAGCGGTCGCTTTTCGCCGGCCCGCGGCAGGTGGTCACGGTGGTCGAGCAGCTCGGCGAGTGGATCGGCGGCGCGGAGGACGCCGGCTGGTTCGCCGACTTCGTCGCCAAGGGCCCCGACGCACAGCGCGCGGAGCTCGACGCGGCGGCGCGGGGCGCCACCGAGGCTGTGGCGCGGCTGCGCGACTGGCTGCGCGACAGCTACGCCCCGGCCGCCGAGGGCACCCCCGAGGTCGTCGGCCGCGAGCGGTACGCGCGCTGGGTGCGCTACTGGAACGGCACCGACCTCGACCTGGACGAGGCGTACGCCTACGGCTGGGCGGAGTTCCACCGGCTGCACGCGGAGATGCGGGCCGAGGCGGAGAAGATCCTGCCGGGCGCCACCCCCTGGGAGGCGATGAGCCACCTGGACACCGCGGGCGAGGCCGTCGAGGGCGTCGAGGAGGTGCGGGTCTGGCTGCAGGCGCTGATGGACGAGGCCATCGAGGCGCTGGACGGCACCCACTTCGAGCTGGCCGAGCGGGTCAAGCGGGTGGAGTCGATGATCGCCCCGCCCGGCAGCGCCGCCGCGCCCTACTACACGTCGCCCTCGCTGGACTTCACCAGGCCGGGGCGCACCTGGCTGCCGACGATGGGCGAGACCCGCTTCCCCGTATACGACCTGGTGTCCACCTGGTACCACGAGGGCGTGCCAGGGCACCATCTCCAGTTGGCGCAGTGGGCGCACGTCGCGGAGGACCTGTCGCGGTACCAGACGACGGTGGGCGGGGTCAGCGCCAACCTGGAGGGCTGGGCGCTCTACGCGGAGCGGCTGATGGACGAGTTGGGCTTCCTGCACACCGCGGAGCGCCGGCTCGGCTACCTGGACTGCCAGATGATGCGGGCGGTGCGGGTGATCATCGACATCGGCATGCACCTGGAGCTGGAGATCCCGGCGGACTCCCCCTTCCACCCGGGCGAACGGTGGACGCCCGAGCTGGGCCTCGAGTTCATGCGGCGGCACAACGGCCGGCCGGCGGAGTTCGTGGAGAGCGAGTTGGTGCGCTACCTCGGCATGCCGGGGCAGGCCATCGGCTACAAGCTCGGCGAACGCGCCTGGCTGCGGGGCCGGGAGGCGGCACGGGCGGCGCACGGCGCGGCCTTCGACGCGAAGCGGTGGCACATGGCCGCCCTGTCGCTCGGGTCGCTGGGCCTCGACGACCTGGTGACGGAGCTGTCCGCGCTCTGACGCGCCCCGGGGGCCGGGGCGCGCCGAGCGCGCGGCCCGGCTCCCGGCCGCCGGCTCCCGGTCGCCGGCTCAACGGGCGAAGCCACCTTCGGAGTTGATCACCTCCCCGGTGATCCACGCCGCCTCGTCCGAGGCCAGCCAGCCGATCAGCCTGGCCGGGTCGTCGGGGGCGGCCCACCGGCCGCCGGGGAACATGCCGGCGATCAGGGCGTGCCGCTCGCCGGTGGCGTAACCGGTGTCCACCGGGCCCGGGTTGACGGCGTTGACGGTGATCCGGCGCGGGGTCAGCGTGGTGGCCAGGGTGCGCACGGCGGAGGCCAGGGCGCCCTTGGCGATGGCGTAGGCCAACTCGCCCGGCATGCCGCCGCGCAGGTCCTGGCCCGAGGTGAGCAGCACGACGCGGCCGGCCGGGGCGTCCCGGCCGGCCGCCGCGTGCCGCCGCGCGAACGCCTGGACGAGCAGCAGCGAGGCGCGGGCGTCGACCTGCCAGTGGGCGTCCAACATGGCGGCGTCGACCTCGTCGAGCTGGCCGTCCTGGCCGCTGAGGGCCTGGTTGGCGACCAGGATGTCGAGGCGGCCGCCCAGCGCCTCGGCCGCGGTGTCGACGAGCCTGGCAGGGGCTTCGGGATCGGTGAGGTCGGCCGGGCCGTGCGCGGCGCTGGCGCCGTCGGCCAGCAGTTCGGACACCTCGGAGAGCAACCGGTCGGGGCCGTCGTGGTCGGCGCCCCAGGGCTGCGCGGCGTCGTGCGGCACATGGTGGTGGAGGTAGACGCCGGCGCCGAGGGCCGCGAGGCGGCGGGCGACGGCGTAGCCGATGCCGGCCCGCCGGCTGGCGCCGGTGACCAGGGCGGTGCGGCCGAGCAGGGGCAGCGGATCGCGGCCGGCCGGTGCGGTCTGATGCGGTGTCATGTCGGGCGAGCCTGCCGGAGGGCGGCCGTGCTGTCAGCCGGTTTTCCACGGGGGGTCACCCGGTGTGGTGACGGACGGTGGAGCCCTGGCGGGTCTTGACGACCTCGAGTTGGGCGGGGATGCGGCCGCGCAGGTCGGGGACGTGGCTGACGATGGCCACGCTCCGGTCGTGCTCGCGCAGGCCGTCGAGCACGTCGAGGACCTCGTCGAGCGACTGCTCGTCGAGGCTGCCGAAGCCCTCGTCGACGAAGAGGGTGTCGAGGCGGGGGCCGCCGGCCTCCTCGGCCACGACGTCGGCGAGGCCGAGGGCGAGGGCGAGCGACACGAAGAAGGACTCGCCGCCGGAGAGGGTGGCGGTGTCCCTGGTGCGGCCGGTCCAGGCGTCCATCACGAGCAGGCCGAGGCCGGAGCGGGCGCGGTGCGCGGCCCTGGCGTCGGTGTGGACGAGGGTGTAGCGGCCGGCCGACATGCGGTGCAGGCGGGTGCTGGCGACGGCGGCGACCTGTTCGAGGCGGGCGGCGAGCACATAGGTCTCCAGGCGCATCCGGTACTCGTTCTCCGGGGAGGTGCCGGCGGTGAGCCCGGCGAGCCTGGTGACGCGGTGGGAGTCGGCGCGGAGCGGCGCGAGGACGACGGCGTCGGCGGAGGCCGTGGTGGTGAGGGCGTCGAGCTCGGCGAGCCGCTCGCCGGCGGCCGCCTCGGTCGCCGAGGCGGCGCGCAGCCGGCCGGTGGCGGCGGCCAG
>NZ_BAAGPR010000039.1:0-63939 GCF_054783955.1 Streptomyces mayteni
TCTTCCTAAGACCGCTTGGCCTCCGACTTCGACGGGCCACGGCCGGCGTCCGCCTGGTCGCACCCCGCCCGCACCGTGCCGCGGCGCCCCCCTGCGCCGGGTCCCGGCGCGTGGCGGACCAGCTTCTGGCCGGCCTGAGCCGGGCCGGGCGGAACCGGGCCGGGCGGAGGTGGGCTATCCGGATCTGAGTACGGGTACTCAGGCGCCCGGGCGCCTTCGCTGGGAGCCTGGTCCCATGCTCTGGTCCGACCTGGCAGAACCGTCAGACGCCGAGGGGGAGTACGGCGCCGCCCGGGCCATGCTGCGCCGCGCCGGCTGGGTGCTGGCCGTCGCGGCGCCGCTGGTGTTGCTGCTGCTCAGCCGGTGACCGTCGCCTCCTCCCCGGTCCCCGACCCGGCCTGCGTGGTCACGCTCTCCCGCAGGGTGTCGGCCGCGGCGGCGAGTTCGTCCGCGTCGGCGCCGGCGGCCTCGGCCCGCTCGACGAGCCCGTCGAGGATGTCGAGCGCGGCGCCCGAGCCGTAGAAGGCGTCCTGGAGTTCGCGCCGGGCGTCCGCGTAGACCTCGTCGAAGGCGTCGGACTCCAGGAACCGCTCCTTGAGGGCGTTTCCGGCCATCAGGCCGCCCTCCACACCGTCTTCGGGTCCGCCCTCGGGACCGCCGTCACCCTCGCCGGGCGGCCCGCACTCCTCGGTGCCCTCGGGCAACGTCAGGCCCTCCGGGAGCTCCATCCCCTCCGGCAGTTCCATGCCCTCCGGTGGTCCCCCACCGCCCGGCATGCCGCCACCGCCACCGTCGCCGTCGCCGTCGCCGCCAGGGAATCCACCGCCGGCCATGCCCATGCCGCTGAACGCCAGGTTGAAGTCCCAGCCCAGCACCTCGAACGTACGGCTCGAAAGGTCGTACCAGAGCAGGTAGTTGCTCCCGGGGCCCGACATGTCGTCGAAGTTGCCGATCAGGTCCTGGGTGGCCACGTAGCGCGCGAACGAGTCGACGTCCACATGGTCGGCCAGCTCGGCCGCGAACTCCTCGTCCGAGGACTCCTCGACCCACCGGATGAGGTCGATCACCGGCTGGAGGTCCTGGCTGCCCCGCTTGTTCAGCTGCTTGAAGTCGTCCTGGTACTCGGTCGGATCGTCCCCCCGGTAGCTGAACTCGCTGCTGGCCCGCGACTTGTAGAGCACGCCGTCGTCACCCAGCGCGGCCGCGTAGCCGGCGCTGGGGTTCTCCACCACCAGCCGGGTGGTGGCCGGCCGGCTGTTGACGGCGAAGGTGGAGAACGCGAACCGCTCGGCCGGCTGGTCGGACTCGGCCATCAGGGTGAGCGAGAGCGCCTCGTTGAGCGGCACGTCGGCGCCGCTGCCCGGCCGGACCGAGATCTCCTGGTGGCCCTGGTAGGCGCGGCCCTCGACGTACTCGTCGATGCTGATCAGCCAGGGCAGTTCCTCAGGCCGGTCGGCGGACAGGGTCACCATCCCCCCGCCGGCGGGACCGCCGACCAGGGGGCCCTCCTCGTCCCCGTCCGACGGGATCTCGCCACCCGGTCCAGCGCCGCAGATCACCAGGCCGCCCGGCATGCCCTCGTCGTCGCCCGGGCCGCCGCGCCCCGAGAGCGACGACAGCGTGGAGTTGCCCTTGAGCCGGATGCCCACGCTCTCGATGAAGGTGCCGTCGACGGTCAGGTCGGCCTCGATGTACTCCTTCTCGCCGTCCTCCTCGAAGGACGCCATCAACTCGGCGAAGTCGTCCTCGTCGTACTCCAGTTGGATCGAGTGGGCGACCGAGGAGTCGTACAGGTCGACCGTCCCCGCGATGTCCTCGGTGATCCGGTCGCCCTCGCCGTCCGACGCGCTGGTGACGACGGCGGTGACCCGGACGTCCCCGAAGAACGTCAGCGTCACCCCAAGCGCGCCGACCAACGCCGCCGCGGGCCGCCAGTGCTGCCGCAGCCGGACCGGCACCCGGTGCCGCAGCCGTCGGGTGGCCATCAAAGGTCCGTCTGGTCGTAGCCGGTCAACACCGAGACCCGCTGCCCGTGGGTGCGTTCCTGGAGCGCGGCGACCAACTGGGCTGGTGCCACGCCCTTCTTCATCCGGACCGTGTAACACGCCTCGGTCAACGCGCCGCCGCGTATCGACTCCGTGCTGACCAGCTCGAACTCGGTGGTGTGGCGGATCAGCACGTCCTCGATCGCCGCGGTGTGGTCCTCGCCGGCCGGCAGCTGCGCCTTGACCACCTGCCGCTGCACATTGAGGTGGAACACGTTGAACCGGTGCATCACCAGGATCACCGCGCAGACGGTGATGCCGCCGATCAGCGCCAGCGTGTAGAAGCGGGCGCCGCAGGCCATGCCGAGGCCCATCACCAGGAAGATGAAGCCGACGTCCCTGGTCTCCTTGATGGCGTTCCTGAACCGCACTACCGAGAGCGCGCCCACCAGCGAGAAGGCGCGGGCCAGGTTGGAGCCCACCACCAGCAGGATCAGCGCCACGATCATCCCGACGATCACCAGCGTCTGCACGAACGACTGGCTGTAGGAGACGTTGCGGTGGGTGGCCCGGTAGACGAAGCCGGTCATCATGCTGAGCACGAAGGACAGGGCCAGACAGACGATGACGTCGGTGGTGCTGAACGTGCCGCTGAGGTCCTGGAGATCATCGAACATGGGTGGGGGCCGTTTCTTCGAAGGCGGGGGTCTCGAACTGGTGGGTGGGGGGCGTGGGCGCGCTGGTCGCCGGCGCCTCGGCCTCGTCGGGCACGTGGAAGGCGGACCGCGGCGCGCGGCCGTACGCCTCCACGCTCTGGCAGTACTTGGAGACCCGGACCACGGTCAGGTTCCGGCGGGCCATCAGGTCGGTGATCCAGTACGGCACCCGCTCGTTGACCTTGACCTCCATCACGGCCAGCCGGGGCGGGACGATGTACCGGTTCTCCGCCGGCGAGGCGAAGTGGAAGTCGCGGTCCCGGCCGCGGATCCGCCGGTCGAAGGTCACCCGCAGGCCGGCGTCCTGTTCCCGGCCGACCAGCGCCTCGCGCCGGTAGCCGGTCATCGCCGTGGCCCGCAGGTCGAGCCGGATCAGCAGATCGAGCACCTCGTGCACGAACGGCCGTTCCCGCTCGGCGTGTTCGACCTCCGCCCGGCCGTCGCACAGCGTGCGCGCCGCGTGGTACGGCAGCCGCAGCCGGCGCTTCTGCGTGACGCGGTTGACCCGCTGCTTGATCTCCACGTGGACTGGCGAGTCGTCGGTCACCGCCGAGACGTCCCCGTAGTGCCTGATCCGCAGCTTCCGGCGGAACTTCAGCCCCTCGATCTTCTCCCAGTAGAAGCGCAGCGCCGGCGTGTCGTAGTACACGCTCCACACCCCGTAGCCACCGTCCGGGCAGTTCACGTCCCGGTCCATCCGCCGCGCGAGCTCGTCGCGCAGCGGGGCCACCTCCGTGACGGGCACCAGATACTTGATCTCGTACCGGTTGAAGGCGTGCAGTCGGCTGGCCACGCCTCGTTCGTGGCGTGCGTCGGCTGTCATGATCCCCCTTTCCCGAGTTCACCTCTCGATCGCTCGGCGTTAACCAACTAGCCGTGGATGAGAGGACGATGAGAACCGGCTGAGAATGGTCTTGGGGATCGCGCCCGGGGCGGCTCCGGCGGTTTCTCATGCGCCTCTCATGGCGCCCTCAGGGTCTCCTCACGGCCCCGCCCTACCGTGCCGCGCATGATCCTCACCTACCTGCGCCGGGAGTTGCGCAGACGTCGAAGAGCCCAACTCGTCATCGCCTCGGGGCTCGCGCTCGGCATCGCCCTGGTGATCGTCGTCAACGCGGTCTCCGCCGGCATGCAACGCGCCCAGGACGAGGTGCTGCGGTCGCTCTACGGCCTCGGCACGGACCTGACCGTCAGCCCCGCCGTCACCTCGCCGGCCGACGGCGGGGACGGTGAGGACGGCGGGGACGGTCAACGGCAGCGGCCCCGCTTCGAGTTCGACGCCCGGGAGGGCGAGGAGCAGAGCGGCGACATGCTGGTCGTGGACGGCTTCCAGACGCTGGACGAGTCGGCCGTCGCCACCATCGCCGACCTCGACGGCGTGACGGGCGCGGTCGGCGGCCTCGCGCTGCGCAGCGTGGGCGTGCGCGGCTCGTTCGAACCGGGCGAGGGGCCGCCGAGCGGCCAGGGCCGGGGGGAAGTCGGGGGCGGCGGGGCCGCGTTCGACATCGACCAGTACGCGATCCTCGGCGCCGACGTGGCCCACGTCGACCAGGGCCCGCTCGGCGCCACCGAGGTCACGGACGGCCGGACGTTCACGGCGGACGACGCCACGGCGGACGTGGCGCTCCTCGACGCCGGATACGCGACCGGCGAGGAACTCGCGGTGGGCGACACGCTCACCGTCGGCGGCGCGGACCTGGAGGTCGTCGGCCTCACCGCCGCGACCGAGGGCGACGCGGCCGCCGACGTCTACCTGCCGCTGGCCCGGGCCCAACAGCTCTCGGACAACGAGGGCGCCCTCACCGACGTCTACGTGCGGGCCGCGGACTCGCAGCGGCTGGACGCCGTCGAGGCCGCCATCACGGACCGGATCGCGGACGCGGACGTCGTGACGGCGGACGACCTCGCCGACCAGGTCTCCGGCTCCCTCGCCACGGCCGCCGACCTGGCGGACGGCCTCGGCCGCTGGCTCTCCTACCTGGTGCTCGGCTCGGCCTTCCTCGTCGCCGGGCTGCTCGCGTCCTCGGCGGTCACCCGCCGGGTCCGGGAGTTCGGCACGCTCAAGGCACTCGGCTGGTCGCGCGGCCGGGTCACCCGGCAGGTGCTGGCCGAGTCCCTGGCCACCGGCCTGTTCGGCGGCGCGATCGGCCTCGCGGCCGGCGTGGGCGCGGCGGCCGTCATCACGGCCGTCAAGCCGTCACTGACCGCCGAGTTGGGCACGGCGGCGTCCCTCCCCGGGCCCGGGATGCTGGGGCAGGGCATGGAGCAGCCGACCACGGCCCTCGACATCGCGCTCACCGCGCCCGTCAGCCTCGGCATCGTGACCCTCGCCGCCACCCTGGCCATCGCGGGCGGCCTCTTCGCCGGCACGTTCGCCACGTGGCGCGCGGCCCGCCTCCGCCCGGCCGACGCGTTGGCCCGCGTGGCGTGACCGGGTGCGGATATCCCCCACCCACCCGCCCTTTCCGGCATCCGGCGCGCCGTGGCCCTGCGGCCGGCAACGCAGCCACGGCACGGGCACGGGGGCGACACCAGTCCGAACGGAGGCCAGCGCTACGCGCAGCGACCCGGCCTGCGGCCGGCGCCCCAGGCACTACGACCTCCGCCCGCACGCAGCGCGGGGCTCGGAGGCGGCACCAATCGGCGCCGGCGCGCCGGCCACCGGCCACCGGCCACCGGCCAGGGCGATGCGACCCCCTGCCCGCGCGCAGCGGCCCGGCCTGCGGCCCGCGATGCAGCCGCGGCACGGGGCGCTGGGCAACACCTGCCAGCACGGCGGCCGGTGCTGGCGCGCGGCTGGCAACACCAAACGCCAGCGGCGGAGGGCCACTGGCCAGTGCTCGCCGCCACGGCACGGCCCCAACCCGCCGCAGCGCGGGGTACGGAGGCGACTTCGTCGGGACCAACGCCCGCGCGGTGCGCGGCCCGAGCCGGGCCCGGATGGGCGGGCCACCGCGAAATCCAGGGTCGCTGGAGCGGCGCGGCGCGGCGCGCCCGCGCGCAACGCGGAGTACCGGGGCCGGGGCTGGTGGCCCGCGCAGCGGGGTGGCGCGGCCCGGCCTGCGGCCGGTGGCGCGGGCCCGCTCTGCCCCAACCGCGTGCCGCGCTGGTTACAAGACAACGGCCCTCGGCGTTGGTGCCACACGCGCACGGCCCGGCGGCGCACCGTGGGGCGGGGGCCGGCCGCGCGGGGCGCGGGAAAGGGGTGGGTGGGTGGGGGGAAACAACAGTCGGACGACAGAAGGAAGCGCTGAGGACATGTACGAACTCACCGACGTCACCAAGACGTACCGCCGCGGCAAGGCGGCCGTCGTCGCGCTCGACGGCGTGCGGTTGACCGTGCCGAGTGGGGAGCGGCTGGTGATCCAGGGGCCGACCGGCGGCGGGAAGTCCACGCTGTTGCAGTTGCTCGGCGGGCTCGATCGGGCCAGCGGTGGCAGTGTCGTCCTCGACGGCACCGATCTCGGTCAGCTCTCCGAGGCGAAGCTCACCCGGCTCCGCGCCGAGCGGATCGGGTTCGTGTTCCAGGGGTTCCACCTCATCCCGACCCTCACCGCGCAGGAGAACGTCGAGACCGCGCTCGCCCCGCTCGGGCTCCGCGCCGCCGAGCGGCGGCGGCGCGCGGCCGAGGCGTTGGAGTCGGTCGGGCTCGCCGAGCGGGCCAACCACCTGCCGAGCGAGCTCTCCGGCGGTCAGCAGCAGCGCGTCGCCATCGCCAGGGCGCTGGCCAAGCGCCCGCAGGTGCTGCTCGCCGACGAGCCGACAGGCAACCTCGACGAGTCGACCCGGGACGAGGTCATGGAGGTGCTGGAGAGCCGGTGGCGGGAACTCGGCCTGACGTTCGTCATGGTCACGCACGACAGCGCGTTGGCCCGCCGGGCCGAGCGGGTGGCCAGGATCGCCGACGGCAGGATCGAGATCGTCGGGAGCGCCTGACGCCGGCGGAGGCCGGAAGGCCGGAAAGGCGGAAAGGGGGCCCGTTACGCTGACGGCCATGAACTCCCTGACGCCGAAGAGGCGACTCGTGCTGGCCTCGCGGTCCCCGGCCCGCCTCGGGCTGCTGCGGCAGGCGGGGCTGGCCCCCGAGGTGATCGTCAGCGGGGTCGACGAGGACGCGCTGGCCGCCGAGACGCCGAGCCAGCTCGCGCAGGCGCTGGCCGACGCGAAGGCCGCCGCCGTGGCCGCGCGGCCCGAGGCGGCCGGCGCGCTGGTCGTCGGCTGCGACTCGCTGCTCGAACTCGACGGCCGGCCGCTCGGCAAGCCGGCCGACGCCGAGGCCGCGATCGGCCGTTGGAAGTCGATGCGGGGCCGCGCCGGCGTGCTCCGCACCGGGCACTGCCTCATCGACACGCTCGACGGCCGGCGGGCCAGCGGCGTGGCGTCGACCACCGTCCACTTCGGCGAGCCGACCGACGACGAGATCGCCGCCTACGTCGCGTCGGGCGAACCCCTGCACGTGGCGGGCGCGTTCACGCTGGACGGCCGCTCGGCGCCGTTCGTCGACGGCATCGAGGGCGACCCCGGCAACGTGATCGGACTCTCACTCCCGCTGCTGCGCCGGCTGCTGCGCGACGGTCTCGGCATGGCCGTCACCGATCTCTGGACCTGACGGGCCTGACGGGCCTGACGGGGCCACCCCGGCCACTGCCGGCCCCCGCGGCGGAGCCGCCGGGTAGAGCGTCAACGTCAGCACGATCAGCGTGAAGATCACCATCATCCCGGTGAACGCCGTCCACCCCACGAGCCCCACGGCCAACGCACCGAGCACCGCGTGCACCACCGCCCCGCCCACGAGCGCCACCCGCGCGAAGCGGCGCGGCGGGCGGTCCGTCACCGAGACGCGCGCCAGCAGCGCGCCGCACAACACCAGGAACGCGGCGAGCGCCCCGCCGCCCACCCATGCCGAAAGGCTGATCGCCGTGGTGGACACGCCACCCACGGACATCTCCTGCCGTTCGGCCACCAGCCCGAGAATCCAGTGCAGCAGCCCGAGAACCACCGCCGCACCGAAGACCACCACCGCCGCCACCGCGGCCACGCCTCGTCTGCCCCGGTTCACGCGGCGCACGCTACTGCCGGGTAAAGCGGACGGCAACCCCCCTCGTCCAGACGGCAAAGAATCGCGCGGAGCGTTATGGGGTTCCCACAATTCCAAGGGGTCTCTGATGTCTCGGAGTACCCGAGTTTCAGTCCGCCTCAGGAATCCCAAGGCAAAGGCCAGCAAGGCGCGTACCTTGGGACAGCAAGGATTTTCGCCGGACGGGCGCGCTCCGCTCACCGCCCGTGTGGGCAAGGTCACCCCTGTGGGCGACTCGTTGCGAGGTGTCGCCAGTACCTAAAATCCCCTTGTTCCGAGGAGGGAGCCATCGTGCGCAAGGTGCTCATCGCCAACCGCGGCGAAATCGCCGTCCGGGTCGCCCGGGCATGCCGGGACGCCGGCATCGCCAGCGTGGCCGTCTACGCCGAGCCGGACCGGGACGCGCTGCATGTCCGCGCGACCGACGAGGCGTTCGCGCTGGGCGGTGACACCCCGGCCGCCAGCTATCTGGACATCGAGAAGGTACTCAAGGCCGCCGCCGACGCCGGCGCCGACGCCGTCCACCCCGGCTACGGATTCCTGTCCGAGAACGCGGAGTTCGCGCAGGCCGTGATCGACGCGGGCCTGACCTGGATCGGTCCGCCGCCGGCCGCCATCCGCTCGCTCGGCGACAAGGTCGCCGCCCGGCACATCGCGCAGCGCGCCGGCGCGCCGCTGGTCGCCGGCACCACCGACCCGGTGTCGGGGGCCGACGAGGTGCTGGCGTTCGCCGCCGAGTACGGCCTGCCGGTGGCCATCAAGGCCGCCTTCGGCGGCGGCGGCCGCGGCCTCAAGGTCGCCCGCACCATGGAGGAGATCCCCGAGCTGTACGACTCCGCGGTGCGCGAGGCGGTGTCCTCGTTCGGCCGCGGCGAGTGCTTCGTGGAGCGCTACCTCGACCGGCCGCGGCACGTCGAGACCCAGTGCCTGGCCGACCAGCACGGCAACGTGGTCGTCGTCTCCACCCGTGACTGCTCCCTCCAGCGCCGGCACCAGAAGCTGGTCGAGGAGGCCCCCGCGCCCTACCTGAGCGCCGAGCAGAACGCCGAGCTGTACCGGGCGTCCAAGGCCATCCTCCGCGAGGCCGGCTATGTCGGCGCCGGCACCTGCGAGTTCCTGGTCGGCCAGGACGGCACGATCTCCTTCCTGGAGGTCAACACCCGCCTCCAGGTGGAGCACCCGGTCTCCGAGGAGGTCACCGGCATCGACCTGGTGCGGGAGCAGCTGCGCATCGCGGAGGGTGCGGAGCTGGGCTACGACGACCCCGAACTGCGCGGCCACTCCATCGAGTTCCGGATCAACGGCGAGGACCCGGGCCGTGGCTTCCTGCCGGCGCCCGGCACCGTGACGACGTTCGTGCCGCCGCTCGGCCCCGGCGTGCGGGTGGACACCGGCGTGGAGTCGGGCTCGGTGATCGGCCCCGCCTGGGACTCGATGCTGGCCAAGCTGATCGTCACCGGCGCCACCAGGCGCCAGGCCCTGGAGCGGGCGGCCCGCGCGCTGGCCGAGTTCCGGGTCGAGGGCATGGCGACGGTGATCCCGTTCCACCGCGCGGTCATGAAGGACCCGGCGTTCGCGCCGGAGGTCGCGGGCCGGGAGGGCGAGCCGTTCCAGGTCCACACCCGCTGGATCGAGACGGAGTTCGTCAACGCGCTCGAGCCCTACGACAGCTCGGGCGCCAACGCGGACGCGGAGGGCGCGGTCCGCGAGACGGTGGTGGTCGAGGTCGCGGGCAAGCGGCTCGAGGTGTCGCTGCCGGCCACCCTGGCCATGCCGCTGGCGCGCGCCGCGGTCGCGGGCGGCGCCCGCCCGGCCCGCCGCAAGCCGGGCAAGCGGGCCGGCTCGGGCGTCACCGGCGACGCGCTGGCCTCGCCGATGCAGGGCACGGTCGTGAAGGTCGCGGTGGAGGAGGGCCAGCAGGTCTCCGAGGGCGACCTGGTGATCGTGCTGGAGGCCATGAAGATGGAGCAGCCGATCAACGCCCACCGCGCCGGCACCGTCACCACCCTCAAGGCCGAGGTCGGCGCCTCGCTGTCCTCGGGCGCGGTGATCTGCGAGATCAAGGACTGAACAGACCGAACGATTCGGCACGTTGCCCGGCCCCCGCGACACCGACCGCGGGGGCCGGGCGTCTTCACCGTGCGCTCCGTGTCCACCCGTGTACATATGCCGAACGCACTTTCGCTACCATCTGCTCTCGCGTCGTGACCGTATCGTGACGCGGCGCCTTCGCATGGGGCGTCAACCGGCGTGTTTTCCAAGGGCATGGAGGACGATCGGCGATGTACTTACTCCGGGAGTCGGAACTGCGGGCGACATCGTGGCGCAGGTCCAGCTACAGCAACGGCAACGGGGGCGAGTGCGTCGAAGTGGCGAGAGGGCACTCCGAGGCGCTGCCCGTCCGGGACAGCAAGGGTCCTGGCAAGCCGGTGCTGGTCTTCCCGCGCCGCTCCTGGCAGGCGTTCCTCACCTCGCTCTGAGCGGCCCGCACCACGCGGCCCGTTCCTGGCGGTCCGTTCCGTAGCGGCCCGCACCGCGCGGGCTCCGCGGGAGGTCAGCCGTCGAGCCTGCGCAGCAGCCGCGTGCCGCGCGGCAGCGGCACGTCGCGGCGGCCCCCCGCCGGCGGTGGCGACGACGGCGGCTCCCCAGGGTGCTTGGCGACGCCGCCACCGGCCGGGCCGCCGCCGGCGCCCGCCAGGGCGATGCGGACGCCCTGGGCGGCCAGCGCCTCGAGCACCCCGGCCGCCTTGTCGCCCTCCGCAGCCGGGGGCGGCTGGTCCGACACCAACTGCGCGATGTGGTCGGCCGGCACGGTCTGGAAGGCCGTGTCCAGGCCGAGCTTCGTGTGGTCGGCGAGCACCACCACCTCGGCCGCCGCCCGCACCAGGGCCCGGTCGACGCTGGCGGCCAGCATGTTCGACGTGGAGAGGCCGCGGTCGGCGGTGAGCCCGGAGCCGGACAGGAACGCCCTGCTGACCCGGAGGCCGAGCAGCGACTGCTCGGCGCCGCTGCCGACGAGCGCGTAGTTGGAGCCGCGCAACGTGCCGCCGGTCATCACCACCTCGACCCGGTTGGCGTGCGCGAGGGCCTGCGCGACCAGCAGCGAGTTGGTGACCACCGTGAGCCCCGGCACCCGCGCCAGCCGGCGCGCCAGCTCCTGGGTGGTGGTGCCGGCGCCCACCACGATGGCCTCGCCCTCCCGCACCATGCCGGCCGCGTACTCCGCGATGGCGGTCTTCTCCGCGGTCGCGGCCATCGCCCGCTGGGGGAAGCCCGACTCCCGGGTGAAACCGCCGGGAAGGACCGCACCACCGTGCCTGCGGTCCAACAGTCCTTCGGCCTCCAGCGCGCGCACGTCGCGCCGCACGGTCACCTCGGAGGTCTGGACAACCCGGGCGAGCTCCCGAAGCGAAACCGCCCCATTGGCCCGCACCATTTCGAGAATCATCTGACGACGTTCAGCAGCGAACACGGAACTGACAGTAACCTGAACGACCGTCTGCTTTCAGCAGGTTGCGGGGAATTTCCGAAGTTGTCTGTGCGCACGCCCCAGGCGTGCTATGCGCCCGTGCGCCCTTGTTTGCGATACACGCGCTGACCTGTGCCTACTGTTCCTCGCCCGTCCTGCGGTTGTGCAACTGCCGAGCGGCCTCCGCGATCGAGCCGGACAGAGACGGGTACACAGTGAACGCCTTTGCGATCTGTTCCACCGTCAGACTGTTGTCGACCGCGATCGAAATCGGATGAATGAGCTCGCTGGCCCGCGGCGCGACGATCACGCCGCCCACCACGATCCCGGTGCCGGGACGACAGAACAGCTTGACGAAGCCGTCCCGCACGCCCTGCATCTTGGCCCGCGGGTTGCGCAGCAGCGGCAGCTTCACCGCCCGCGCGTCGATCCGGCCCTCGTCCACGTCGGACTGGGTGTACCCCACGGTGGCGATCTCCGGATCGGTGAAGATGTTCCCCGAGACCGTGTTCAGGTCGAGCGGGGCCACCGCGTCGCCGAGGAAGTGGTACATCGCGATCCGGCCCTGCATCGCCGCCACCGAGGCCAGCGCCAGCACTCCCGTGCAGTCGCCCGCCGCGTAGACACCGGGGGCCGTCGTCCGCGACACCTTGTCCGTCCAGATGTGGCCCGAGTCCCTGAGCTTGACGCCGGCCTCCTCGAGACCCATGTCCGCGGTGTTCGGGATCGCGCCGACCGCCATCAGGCAGTGCGTGCCGGAGATCGTCCGACCGTCGGCCAGGGTGATCTCCACCCGGTCGCCCACCCGCTTCGCGGACGCCGCCCGCGAACGGGCCATCACGTTCATCCCACGCCGCCGGAAGACGTCCTCCAGCACGGCCGCCGCGTCCGGGTCCTCGCCCGGCAGCACCCGGTCCCGCGAGGACACCAGCGTGACCCGGGAGCCGAGCGCCTGGTAGGCGCCGGCGAACTCGGCGCCCGTCACGCCGGAGCCGACCACGATCAGCTCCTCGGGCAGCTCCTTCAGGTCATAGACCTGCGTCCACGTCAGAATCCGTTCACCGTCCGGACGCGCGTCCGGCAGCTCGCGCGGCTGCCCGCCGGTGGCGATCAGCACGCAGTCGGCCTCCAGCTCGAGCGGGACGCCGTCCTCCGTGTCGACCACCGTGATCCGCCGGGAGCCGACCGGCCCCCGCAGCGGCTCGAGACGGCCGCGACCGCGCACCACCCGGACGCCGGCCCTGGTCACCGACGCGGTGATGTCGTGCGACTGGGCGAGCGCCAGCCGCTTCACCCGACGGTTGACCCGGCCCAGGTCGACCCCGATGCCGCGCACCTCGTCGCCGACGCCGTCCCCGTCGTGGTCTATCTCGATGCCGAGCTCCTCGTGCGAGGAGTCGAAGCCGGTCATCACCTCGGCCGTGGCGATCAGCGTCTTCGACGGAACGCAGTCGGTCAGCACCGACGCCCCGCCGAGACCGGCGCGGTCGACGATGGTCACCTCTGCCCCGAGCTGCGCCGCCACGAGCGCCGCCTCATAGCCGCCTGGTCCGCCACCAATGATCACGATCCGAGTCACATATCCAGTGTCTCGTACGACCGGTCGAATCTCCCGCCCGGCCCCCACCGGCCGCCCGCGCCCGCCGCTTCGGCCTGTCCCCCGCACCTCTCCCGTACGCTCAGTCCCATGTCGCTCTACGCCGCATACGCCGGAAACCTCGATCCCCGGCTGATGTCCCGCCGCGCCCCGCACTCGCCGCTGCGCGTCACCGGCTGGCTCACCGGCTGGCGGCTGACCTTCGGCGGCGAGGAGATGGGCTGGGAGGGCGCCCTGGCCACGATCGTCGAGGACCCGATCTGCGACGTCTTCGTCGCCCTCTACGACATCGCACCGATGGACGAGGACGCGCTCGACCGCTGGGAGGGCGTCGGCCTCGGCATCTACCGCCGCACCCGCCTCCGCGTCCACACCCTCGACGGCGACGTCGCGACCTGGGGCTACGTCCTCAACGCCTACGAGGGCGGCCTCCCCTCCGCGCGCTACCTCGGCGAGATCGCCGACGCGGCGGATTCGGCGGGCGCGCCGCACGACTACGTGATGGAACTCCGCAAGCGTCCCTGCTAACCCGCCTGGCGGCTGGAGCGCCCCGAAGGGGCCTCCGCCGGCACGGACCTGGGCGGCCCGAAGGGCCAGGCCGCCCCGAAGGGGCGGACAGCAACCGCCTGGCGGCGGAAGCGTTCCGCCTCCCGGCGGGGGCAGCGCCCCCACTCGACCCGGCGACGCCCCGCACGTCGCTCGCCCACCGCCCTACCGGGCGGCATCCCCCGCCCAGCGGCGGCCAAGCAACCAGCCGCTCCGAAGGGGCGGACAGGAACGGCCGGGCCAAGGCCGGCACCGGCACCGCCTGGCGGCTGGAGCGCCCCGAAGAGCCTCCGCCAGCACGGACCTCGGCGCCCCGGAAGGGCGGACGGCGAACACCGGGCCAAGCCCGGCACCCGCGCCGCCTAGCGGTGGGACCGCCCCGAAGAGCCTCCGCCAGCACGGACCTCGGCGCCCCGGAAGGGCGGACGGCGAACACCGGGCCAAGGCCGGCACCCGCGCCGCGTAGCGGTGGGACCCGCCCCGAAGGGGCCTGCGCGAGCTTGGGCGCAGCCTCGCCGAACGTCGGCCGCCTGGTGGCGGCACACCCCGGGCCAGCAGCGGCCGGGGGGAGCCGGGCGGCCGTACCGCCCGGAGGGCCAGGTGCCCCGCAGGGGCTGCGGCCGCCAGCCGGCGGCGCGGGGCGCCGCCGCAGCGCCGGCCCGGGCCAGCGGTTGGCGCCCCGGCGCTGGGCGGAGCCCAGCGGGCCACAGCCCAACCGCCGCATGACGGCTCCACCCGCGCCTGGCGCGACGCCCGATGGCGAACCAACCGCGCTATGGCGGGGCGACGTTGCGCCGCCCCGGCGCGGAGCCGGGCCGTACCCGGCCCCCGGCCCCCGGCCGGGACCGGCTAGCGCGGCACGTACGCGCCGCGGTGTACCAACCGCCGGCCGTACCCGTCCTGCGGCCGGGACGAGTAGGACGGCCACGTCCGATCCGCCTCTACGCGCGTAGGCCGGTACCGGATACGCTCGTCGCGTGAACGCATCTGAGATTGACGACACGGTCAACGCCGCAGCAGCGCGGCTGCGCGAGTTGACCGGGGTGGCCGGCCACGACGTCGCGCTGGTCATGGGGTCGGGATGGCTGCCCGCCGCCGATGAACTGGGCCGCCCGGAAACCGAGTTCGACGTCACCGAGCTGCCCGGATTCCCGCCGCCGGCCGTCGAGGGGCATGCCGGCAAGGTCCGCTCCTACCGGGTCGGCGGCAAGCGCGCCCTCGTCTTCCTCGGCCGCACCCACTACTACGAGGGCCTCGGAGTCGCCGCCGTCGCGCACGGCATCCGCACCGCGGTCGCGGCCGGCTGCAAGGCCGTCGTCCTGACCAACGGCTGCGGCGGGCTGCGGCCCGGGATGGCCGTGGGGCAGCCGGTGCTCATCAGCGATCACATCAACCTCACCGGCACCTCCCCCATCGTCGGGCCCAACTTCGTCGACCTCACCGACCTGTACTCGCCCCGGCTCCGCGCCCTCTGCCGCGAGATCGACGCCTCCCTCGAGGAGGGCGTGTACGTGCAGTTCCCCGGGCCGCACTACGAGACGCCGGCCGAGATCCGGATGGTGCGGACGATGGGCGGCGACCTCGTCGGGATGTCGACCGTGCTGGAGGCCATCGCCGCCCGCGAGGCCGGCGCCGAGGTGCTCGGCATCTCGCTGGTCACCAACCTGGCCGCCGGCATCACCGGTGAGCCGCTGAACCACGAGGAGGTCCTCCAGGCCGGCCGCGACTCGGCGGCCAGGATGGGCAGTCTGCTGGCCCAGGTGCTGGGGCGGCTGTGATGACGGGGGCGGAGGAGACGCCCGAGGAGCTGTTCGCCCGCGCCGGGGCCTGGCTGGCCGAGGACCCGGACCCGGAGACCCGCACCGAGCTCGCCGCCCTGCTGGAGGCAGGGGACGTCGCGGCCGTCGCCGACCGGTTCGCCGGCACGCTGGAGTTCGGCACGGCCGGGCTGCGCGGCGAGATGGGCGCCGGTCCCAGGCGGATGAACCGGGCCGTGGTGATCCGGGCGGCGGCCGGCCTCGCCCGGTACCTGAAGCGCACGGCGCCCGGGCTCGTCGTCGTCGGCTACGACGCCCGCCACCGCAGCGCCGACTTCGCCCGGGACACCGCGGCCGTGCTGACCGGCGCCGGGCTGCGCGCCGCGCTGCTGCCGAGGCCGCTGCCGACGCCCGTCGTGGCGTTCGCGATCCGCCACCTCGGGGCCGTCGCCGGCGTCGTCGTCACGGCCAGCCACAACCCGCCCCGGGACAACGGCTACAAGGTCTACCTGGGCGACGGCAGCCAGATCGTGCCGCCGGCCGACGCCGACATCGCCGCCGAGATCGCGGCCGTCGGGCCGCTGGCCGGCGTGCCCCGTCCTGAGGCCGGGTGGGAGGTGCTCGGCGAGGAGGTCGTCGACGCCTATCTGGCCCGCAGCGGCGCGGCGCTGGCCCCCGGCGGGCCGCGGGAGGTCTCGGTCGTCTACACCCCGATGCACGGCGTCGGGCAGGCGACGCTCGTCGACGCGTTCGCCCGCGCCGGCTTCCCCGCCCCCGTCGCCGTGCCCGAGCAGGCCGAGCCCGATCCGGACTTCCCGACCGTCGCCTTCCCGAACCCGGAGGAGCCGGGCGCGATGGACCTGGCGTTCGCCCAGGCCCGGGCGGTCGGCCCCGACCTGGTGCTGGCCAACGACCCGGACGCGGACCGGTGCGCGGCGGGCGTGCCGGACCCGGGCGCCGAGATGGGGGCACCTCCCGGCCGCCAGGCCGGGGGAGGTTGGCGGATGCTGCGCGGCGACGAGGTGGGCGCGCTGCTCGCCACCCACCTGGTGCGGCGCGGGGTGCGCGGCACCTTCGCGGCGTCGATCGTCTCCGCCTCGCTGGTGGGCCGGATCGCGGCCGCGGCCGGGCTGCCCTACCGGGAGACGCTGACCGGCTTCAAGTGGCTCGGCCGGGTGCCGGGGCTGGCCTTCGGTTACGAGGAGGCGCTCGGCTACTGCGTGGATCCGGCCGGCGTGCGGGACAAGGACGGCATCACCGCGGCGCTGCTGCTCGCCGAGCTGGCGGCCGAGCTGCGGGCGGCCGGCGGCCGCAGGCTGACCGACCTGCTTGACGACATCGCGCTGGAGCACGGCCTGCACGCCACCGACCAGCTCTCGGTGCGGGTGGCGGATCCGGGCCTGATCGCCGACGCCATGGCCCGGCTGCGCGAGGCCCCGCCGGCCGCGCTCGGCGGGCTGCCGGTGGCCGCCGCCGAGGACCTGAGCGCGGGCTCGGCCGAGCTGCCGCCGACGGACGGCCTGCGGTACGCCCTGGCCGGCTCCGGCGGGGTGGCGTCGGCCCGGGTGATCGTCCGCCCTTCGGGCACCGAGCCGAAGCTGAAGTGCTACCTGGAGGTGGTGGTCCCGGTGGGTGACCGCGCCGCCCTGCCGGCGGCCCGCGCCGCCGCGACCGAGGCGCTGGCGGCGATCCGCCGTGACCTGGCGGCGGCGGCCGGCGTCTGAGACCGGCTCGCGCGGTACCCGGGCCCTGATGGCTCGGATACCGTGGTCGCGTGAGGTACGAACTACATCTCACCGAGGCCGCCGCTGACACGCGGGCCCGGTTGGACGACAAGCGGCGCGCCGCGTTCGACAAGGGCGTGGACATCCTCGCCAACGACCCGTTCAACGAGCACTCCCGCCCGGCCGGCGGCGACGACACCTCCCGCACCATCAGGGTCACGCCCTCGCTGCTGGTCGAGTACATCGTCCATCGCGGCTATGTCGTGATCGTCGTGCTGCGGGTCTTCGACAACCAGGATGTCCTGCTGCCGGACGCGGACTGAGCCCGCCCCGGCGTCAGGCGATCCAGAGCACGAGCAGCCCGACCGCGCCCACCGCGAGCGGGGCCAGGATCTCGTAGCTCCAGCGGACCGTGACCGCGCCCTCGGGCGCCTCGCGGTCCGCGTGCCGCTCGGCGAGCTCGCGCAACTCGGCGACCGCCACGTCGCTCGGCGCGGTGCGCGGCAGGTTGTCGGCGGGGCCGGCCGTGGCCGCGTTGCCGCCGAAGCCGAAGGCCAGCGGGCCGCGTGGGGTGCGGCCCGCGGCGACGTCCTCGTTGTGCCGGGTGGCCTTGGAGCGGGCGCGCAGCGAGACGGGGATGGACCACATCTGGTAGCGCTTGCCGGCGGCCACGAACTCCGTCGAGTAGCGGGCGTCGACCCGCTCGACGGCGGCCCAGGGGGTGGTGATGGTGCGGAACGGGTTGCGCACCCGAAGCCGTTCGTCGGAGGCGAAGACGGCGGGTCGGAAGGTGAAGGCCATCACCAGCGGCGCGAGGAACAGCAGCGTCGCCGTGGCCGTGAAGGGGGTGCGGCCGTCGCCGCGCAGGATGGCGTCGCCGCCCAGCCAGCCGGCCAGGCCGAGCAGCAGCGCACCGGCCGCCATGGCCGCCGGCGACCGGTAGACGCGGTCGGCGTAGGTCTGGGACTCACTCATGTATCCGATTCTGCCGGACGGAGCGTCCGCTACCCAGGGGCCCCTCTCCCCGATCTTCGTGGGGCCGCGACGCCATACACGGCACCTCGCTGCGTTGCCGAATCGCGCGAATACGGCCAGGTATGAGCTGCGCTGCGGTCGATGTGCGGCTCCGCCGCGTGGGGCGCCTTGCGCGAAGCGAATGGGGGCACCTCCCGGACGAAGTCTGGGGGAGCACCGCATCTGGGGGTACTCCCCCAAGCACTCCGTGCAGGGGGCACCCCCACCCAGGCCGCCAGGCCTGGGGGAGCCAAGGCCTGATCCACGAAGACCGAGAAGAGGGACCCCTCGCGACAGGTCACTACGCGCGTAGATATGCTGATCTGGTGAGCATGCCATCTCCAGCACCCGCGCTGGCCCCGGCCGACGTGGCGGACGTGACCGCCACCGACGCCGCGCTGCGCCGCTTCCTGCACGGCCTGCCGGGCGTCGACGCGGTCGGTCTCGAAGGCCGCGCCGCGGCCCTGGCCACCCGCTCGATCAAGACCACGGCCAAGGCGTTCGCCATCGACCTCGCCATCTCGATGATCGACCTCACCACCCTGGAGGGCGCGGACACCCCGGGGAAGGTGCGGTCGCTCTGCGCCAAGGGCATAAGCCCCGACCCGACCGACCGCACCGTGCCCTCGGTGGCCGCCATCTGCGTCTACTCCGACCTGGCGGGCGTCGCCGCCGAGGCGGTGCGCGGCACCGGCGTCCAGGTCGCCTCGGTGGCCACGGCCTTCCCGGCCGGCCGGGCCGCCCGCTCGGTCAAGCTGGCCGACACGGCTGAGGCGGTGGCCGCCGGCGCCACCGAGATCGACATGGTGATCGACCGGGGCGCCTTCCTCGCCGGCCGCTACCTGGAGGTCTTCGACGAGATCAGGGCGGTGCGCGAGGCGTGCGGCGAGGCGCACCTCAAGGTCATCCTGGAGAACGGCGAGCTCGCCACCTACGACAACATCCGCCGCGCCTCCTGGCTGGCGATGCTGGCCGGCGCGCACTTCATCAAGACGTCAACGGGCAAGGTCGCGGTCAACGCCACCCCGGCCAACACCCTGCTGATGCTGGAGGCGGTGCGCGACTTCCGGGACGCCACCGGGCGCCAGGTCGGCGTCAAGCCGGCCGGCGGGATCCGCACCGCGAAGGACGCGCTGCGCTACCTGGTGCTGGTCAACGAGACGGCGGGCGACGACTGGCTGGCGCCGGCCTGGTTCCGCTTCGGCGCCTCCAGCCTGCTCAACGACCTGCTGATGCAGCGGCAGAAGCTGGCCACCGGCGTGTACTCCGGGCCCGACTACGTGACCGTGGACTGACTGGACCGAGTGGACTGAGTGGGACTGACGAGATCATGAAATTCGAGTACGCCCCCGCGCCCGAGTCCCGGGCGACCGCCGAGATCGCCCCGTCCTACGGCCTGTTCGTCGACGGCGAGTTCCGCGAGGCGGCGGACGGCCGCACCTTCAAGACCGTCTCGCCCGCCACCGAGGAGGTGCTGTCCGAGGTCGCGCACGGCGGCGAGGCCGATGTGGACGCGGCGGTGGCCGCGGCCCGCGCCGCGTTCCCCGGCTGGTCGGCGCTGCCCGGCGCCGAGCGCGCCAAGTACCTGTTCCGGATCGCCAGGCTGGTCCAGGAGCGGGCCCGCGAGCTGGCGGTCCTCGAGACGCTGGACAACGGCAAGCCGATCCGCGAGACCCGGGACACTGATCTGCCGCTGGTCGCCGCGCACTTCTTCTACTACGCGGGCTGGGCCGACAAGCTGGCCCACGCGGGCTTCGGCCCCAACCCGCGCCCGCTGGGCGTGGCCGGCCAGATCATCCCGTGGAACTTCCCGCTGCTGATGCTGGCCTGGAAGATCGCGCCCGCCCTGGCCACCGGCAACACGGTGGTGCTGAAACCGGCCGAGACCACGCCGCTCACCGCGCTGCGCTTCGCCGAGATCTGCCGGCAGGCGGGCCTGCCAGCCGGCGTGGTCAACGTCGTCACCGGCGACGGCACCACCGGCGCGGCGCTGGCCGCCCACCCGGGCCTCGACAAGGTGGCGTTCACCGGCTCCACCTCGGTGGGCCGGGCCATCGCCCGCTCGCTGGCCGGCACCGGCCGCCGTCTCACCCTCGAACTGGGCGGCAAGGCGGCGAACATCGTCTTCGACGACGCGCCGCTCGACCAGGCCGTCGAGGGCGTCGTGAACGGCATCTTCTTCAACCAGGGCCACGTCTGCTGCGCCGGTTCCCGGCTGCTGGTCCAGGAGTCGGTCGCCGAGGAGCTGTTGGGCAGGCTGAAGCGGCGGCTCGGCACGCTGCGGCTCGGCGACCCGCTGGACAAGAACACCGACATCGGCGCCATCAACTCGCCGGAACAGCTGGCGCGCATCCGGCAGTTGGCCGACGCGGGGGACGCCGAGGGCGCCACCCGCTGGACGGCGCCCTGCGATCTGCCGTCCACCGGCTACTGGTTCCCGCCGACGCTGTTCACCGGCGTCACCCAGGCGCACCGCATCGCCCGCGAGGAGATCTTCGGCCCGGTGCTCTCGGTGCTGACCTTCCGCACCCCCGACGAGGCCGTCGCCAAGGCCAACAACACCCCCTACGGCCTCTCCGCCGGCGTCTGGACCGAAAAGGGCTCCCGCATCCTGTGGATGGCCCAGCGGCTGCGCGCCGGCGTCGTCTGGTCCAACACCTTCAACCGCTTCGACCCCACCTCACCCTTCGGCGGCTACCAGGAATCCGGCTACGGCCGCGAGGGAGGCCGACACGGACTGGAGCCCTACCTCGATGTCTGAGATGTCTGACACCTCCGCTGCCCGCCTCAGCGTCCTGAAGACCTACAAACTGTTCATCGGGGGCGCGTTCCCCCGCTCCGAGAGCGGACGGGTCTACGACGTGACCACCCCGGACGGCCGCTGGCTGGCCAACGCACCGCTCGCCTCCCGCAAGGACGCCAGGGACGCGGTGGTCGCCGCCCGCAAGGCGTTCCCGAAGTGGTCGGCCGCGACCGCCTACAACCGGGGCCAGATCCTCTACCGGATCGCGGAGATGCTCCAGGGCCGGCACGACCAGTTCCGGATCCAACTCGCCGAGGCGCAGGGCGTCGACGCCGACCACGCGGCCGCCGTGGTGGACGCGGCGATCGACCGCTGGGTCTGGTACGCGGGCTGGACGGACAAGATCGCCCAGGTCGCCGGCGCCACCAACCCGGTCGCCGGCCCGTACCTCAACCTGTCGTCGCCCGAACCGACCGGCGTGGTCGCCGTGGTGGCGCCGGTCGGCTCGCCGCTGCTCGGCCTGGTCTCGGTGCTGGCCCCGGTGATCGCCGCCGGCAACACGGCGGTGCTGGTGGCCGATCCGGCGGCGCCGCTGCCGGCGCTCACCCTGGCCGAGGTGCTCGCCACCTCCGACCTGCCGGGCGGCGTGGTCAACGTCCTCACCGGGCGCCCCGCCGAACTCGGCCCGCCGCTGGCCGGCCACCGGGACGTGAACGCGCTGGACCTCACCGGCGCCTCCCCCGACCTGGCGGTCGACCTGGAGGCGTCGGCCGCCGACACCCTGAAGCGGATCCACCGCCCGCGCGCCGCCGAGGACTTCACGGCGGACCCGGGCACCGGGCGGCTGACGGCGTTCCTGGAGACCAAGACGGTCTGGCACCCGATCGGCGTCTAGGCCCTGTCCGGGCGACAGGACCCAGCCGGCGTCCGGTCACCTCGGGGTTGACCTCATGAGGGCTTGAATTTCTAGGCTCGTCCTCGTGACCCCACACGAGGAACCCGCGCCCAGAGTCCTGACCATCGGCATCGACCCGGCCTTGGTCGATTTCTCGGCCATGCCCCACCTGGACGCCGCGCGGGTGCGCGGCACCGGCGCGGCCGTCCGGGCGGAGCTGGCGGCGGCCGGCGTCGACGTGACGCGCTGCGTGCTCGGCCTCGGCGAGACGGCCGACGAGGTGGTTCGACACGCGCTCGAAGGCGGCGAGTTCGACTGCGTGGTGATCGGGGCGGGCGTTCGGCTGGTGCCCGAACACCTGCCGCTCTTCGAACGCGTGATCAACCTCGTGCACCGGCTCGCCCCCGGGGCCGCCATCTGTTTCAACTCCGATCCGAGCGACACGGTGGCGGCCGTCCGGCGCGGTCTCGCCTCGCGCGCGGCGCGTTCGTGACGCCGGCAACCCGAGTGCGCCGGGCGTGAGTTGGCAAAACTCTGGCCGACGCACAATTACGCTGGCAGGCTCGGAACATGGAGCATGCCTGGCTCGGCCCGCCGATCGACGCACGTCCACTGTTCAGGCCGGAGCACGCGGCGCTGCACGCCACCCTGCGTGATCTGACGCCGGCGGAGTGGAGCAGGGAGGTGGTGCCGGGTTGGAGTGTGCACGACCTGGCGGCACACCTGCTCGGCGACTACCTGGGCCGGATACCCGGCCGCCGCGAGCGCCGCGCGCCGGCGCCCGAGGAGCCGCTCGAAGCGTTCATCCACCGGATCAACCAGGAGTGGGTCGACGGCCACCGGCAACTCGGCTCGGTAGCCCTCGTGGAGGCCATCGACCTGGCCGGTCCCGAGGTGGCCGAGCACTTCGAGACCCGCGACCCGTTCCGCCCGGCCCTCGGCGTCTCCTGGGCCGGCGTCGTCCCGGCGCCCGGCTGGCTGGACGCGGCCCGGGAGTTCACCGAGTACTGGGCGCACCGCCAGCAGATCCGCCATGTCGTCGGCCAGCGGACGGACCCCCAACCGCGGCCCTTCTCGGTGGTCCTCGACACCTTCATGCGGGCCCTCCCCCACACGCTGCGGGACGTCACGGCCCCGGCCGGCACCCAACTCCGGCTCTCCGCCACAGGGCCGGCCGGCTCGACCTGGACCGTGACCGCCGTCGGCCGCGGCCGCTGGTCGCTCGCCGAACCACCCGTCGAGGAACCGGACACGATCGTCACGATCGACCCCGAGACGGCGTGGCGGCTCTGCGTCCGGAGCGTCGACCCCGACACGGCGCTGGCCAGGGCCCGCGTCGACGGCGACGACGACCTCGCGGCGGCGGCCCTCCGGATCGTGTCGATCGTCTACTGACCCACGGCCCGCCTTGACTTCAAGCCGGCTTGATGTTCGAGGCTGACGTTCCCGCACCCGCCACCCGGCGGCGAGCACGAGCAGGAAGTCAGCCAATGAACATCGAGCCCGAGGTGGTCCGCTGGATCGACCGCCACGCCCATCCGTTCGTCCCGGACGCCGGGGCGCCGTTGGCCGCCGTCGTGGGCGACGCGCGGGTCGTGGCGGTCGGCGTCGCGTGTCGGGCGACCCGGGAGCTGAACGTGGCCGCGCACCGCGTCGTGCGGCTGCTGGTCGAGGAGCTCGGCTTCCGCACGGTGGTGCTGGAGGGCGACGATCCGGCCAGGCTCGGGCTCGACGCGTACGTCGCCGCCGGCGCCGGGGGCGACCCGCGGGCGGCGCTGGCCGGCGCGCGGGCGTTCTGGCAGACCGAGGAGGTGCTGGCCGCGATCCGGTGGCTGCGGGAGCACAACAAGCGGAATCCCGCCGACCCCATCCGCCTGGCCGGCTCGGTCGGCGGGGGCTCGGCCGCCGATCGCGACGCGCTCGAACGTTCCCTGGCCGAGGGCGCCCTCGGCCGGCTGGAACGCGCCGGCGACCGCGTGGCCTACTGGGGCGGCCTCGCCCATACCGCCGTCACGAGCCCGGCGCGGACGGCCGGCGGCCATCTGCGGGACCGTCTCGGCGCCGGCTTCGTGTCCCTCGGCATGACGTTCCACCACGGCCGGATCCCGGCGCATGTCCCGGCCCCGCCGCCGGAGTTCGCCGAGGCGACCCTGGGCGCCGTCGACCGGGAGAGCTACCTGCTCGACCTGCGGCCGGTCGCGCCGCCGCCCGCCGTGCGGGGCTGGCTCGACGCTCCGGCCACCGTGCGGATGATCGGCCCGGTCTACGATCCCCGGGCCGCGTCCGACCATCGGGTGTCCGGCGACTCGCTCGGCGGCATGTTCGACGCCGTCCTGTTCACCCGCGAGGTCGGCCCGGCCCGTCCGCTCCCCGAAAGGTGACCCCATGCCACTCGACGCCGCCGCGCACCTCCGCGTGGCCCGCCCCTCACGCGACCTCGCCGCCGCCGAGCGGTTCTGGGTGGCGGGGCTCGGCCTCGACGTGCTGTACCGGCACACGACGGACGGCGCGACGCCTGGCGAGCACTCCCTTCTGATGGTCGGCTGGCCCGCCGCCGCCTGGCACCTGGAGCTCGTCCACGACCCCGCCGCGCCCGTCGAGCCGCGGCCGACGCCCGAGGACCTGCTGGTGGTCTACCTCGGCGAGCCCGTGCCAGACCCGCTCGTGGCGCGCCTCGAACAGCACGGCGGCCGGCGGGTCCCCGCGCACAATCCCTACTGGGACACCTGGGGCGTGACCGTCCTCGACCCGGACGGCTACCCGCTGGTGCTCTCCACCCGCACCTGGTCCAACGCCTGACGCACCCAACTCACCGCACCAGCGGCGCGGCGCGGGCCACGAACGCCTCGATGGCCTGCAGCGCCTGACTGTCCCGAGAGTCCCGATCCGCCTGGTTCCGCGCGTTCGAGAGGTCCCACGTACGACGGTAGGCCCGCTCGGCTGCGACGACCACCCCTTCCTCATCCGTGAGCAGTTTGACGCGATAGAGCGCTTGCCTGGCCACCGTGCGGAGTCGATGCGCCTCATCGCGAGCCGTCAGGAACGTCTCGCCATCCGGATCCTCCTGCTTGCGGTACCAGCGGCTCGCCTGGGCGTGGCGGTAGTCCTCCAACGCCGTCGCGAACGAGGCGTACGCGGCTATTCGCTCCTCCCGAAGCGCCTCGGATCGCGCGAACGACTCGCCACGTCTGGAGGCGAGGCGCTGGAAGGAGTGCGTGATCACGGAACCCGATAACGTCCCAACGACGGCTACGACGCTCGCCCAGAAAGCTTCCATCTCGCCAGTCGATCACACGCGCCAGTCGTGAGATCGCCGCTGCGCCGCGCGAGGGACGAACGGCAGGACGAAGCTCCCATCGTCGCCGTCCTCTCCGGCCCGCCACCCGCGATCGTCGAACATCGTGTTGAGCGTGGCCACGTCCCCCTCGGCGCTGATCACGTGACCACCGAGCGGGCCAGCGGTTTCGGCTCAGTCAGCCGCCACCGTTCTCGTTTCACCCAGGTCGAGGAGCATGACGTCGTGCAGGGCGGCCCCGTCCCAAGGGTGGGCTTCGCCGACCTTCCGGTAGCCCCACGAGTGGTAGGCCGCCTGGGCCGCCGGCACGTCGGGTCGGGCGTTGAGCAGCACCCGCTCCTCGGTCGCGCTGCTGAGGACGGTGTCGTGCAAGCGACGGGCTACGCCTCGGCACCGCCAGGGCGCGCGGACCGCCAGTTCGATGAGGCCGAACGTGCGGCTGCCGTCCTCGCGGCGCAGTTCTTCCGGAACGGGGGTGGTCAGTCGGCCCCACCAGCCGGTGGTGGCGCTGAGCGGATAGCCGTAGGCGATACCGACCGGCTCGCCACCACCGGCGCTGGCGAGCGCGGCGCGGAACGTCGCCTTGCGGCACTGCGAGCGGAACCGGCGTGCGTTGGCTGCCACGTCGGCCGAGGTCTTGAGATAGGGCGGCTCGGCGAACGCCTCGGCGTACACCAGCGTGAAAGCGTCCTCGACCGCCGCCGCACCTGGGCCGTCCAGCGCGTCGACACGGACGACGGAGCTCATGAGGCGTCTCGCAGTGTGTCGCGGATCCGGTCCACCGGCCCGCGGGCGACCGCCGCCCCCGTGCCGGTGGCGGCGCCTGCGAAGTCGTGCAGCCGCCGGCGCAGCCGGTGGCTCGACACCCGGCCGCAGGCGTCGAGCACGCCCGTCACCTCGGCACACGCCTCTTCGACCGCGCCGGCGTCAAGCAGCGTCTGGGCCAGCCGAGTTCGGTACCAGGCGGTGTTACGGGTGTATCCACCGCCGATGCCGTCGACCGTGGCACGCAGGAACGGCAGTGCCCTTCGGGGTTGGCCCGCTCGCCGGTGCCATGCGGCGGTGGCGTAGTCGATCTCGACCTGGCCCGCGAACCTCGCCCATCGCGGGGCGTCCCGGTCGCCGTCCATACGTGCCTGGAAGGCCATCGCGCGGCTCAGTGCCCGACGGGCGGTCGTCAACTCCCCCACGTGGTTCGCCGCGTTCGCCTCCCGTAGCGCGATGACCAGATGCACGGTGGCCCCCGCACCGGCAGTACGGGCCAGGCTGTAGGCCCGCTCGACCGCCGAACGCGCCTCCCAGCCGCGGCCGGCCTCGGCCGCGATCAGTGCCAGGGAGTTGAGCGCCCGCACCTGAAGAAGCGGGCTGTCGACGAGTTGGGCGGCGGTCATGGCCTCCGCACACGCCGCGCGCGCCTGCTCGAGCCGACGCCCATACCCACCGTCGTAGGCGAACCAGGCGCGATGGCAGGCGAGTTCGCAGGCCATGACCTGGAGGGCGTGGCTGACCTGGCCGGTGCACGCCCCCGCGGTGAGGGCGTGGGAGACCTTCCGCCGCAACTCCCGGGCACGGGCCTGAGCCGGAATGCCGCCTTGGCGGTGATCGACCTCGTAGAGCTCGGCGAGAATGGCCCGCAGCCGACGTACGTCAGCCATGCCGATCCGGCCGACAGGCATGTCGGTGAGGAGTGCCCCGACGGCCATGCCACCAGAGCCGGCGACGAAATCCCGGCGCTTCACCTCTTCATCATGGCCGACGCAGAGCGCGCGGCACCGCCGATGGGTGGGAACGATGAAGCCCATCTCCGCTAGCGGAACCCCGAAGATCGCCTCCAAGACGGCCTGTTGTGCCGGATGCGGCAACGGAGGCGGCGCTTCACGTTCCCATCTCCGCAGCTGCCGCACCGTCAGCGTCGCGCTGATGCCCAACCGCGCGGCCTCCCGGGCGAACTCCACGACGAACGATCTCTGGGTGTGGCCAGCGGCACGCCGCAGTGCCGCCAATCTGTTGGGTCCCGTCATGGCGATCAGCCTCCCGTCCAGAGCCGGAGCGATCACGGTAACCGAACCGCGCGAGCGCGGTAGGTGAGGAAAGTCCGCCCAGATGTCCGCCTCATGTGGACCTGTCGCGTCAGTGGACGCGCTGGACTTGATCCGGGAGGCCCACCACACGGTCGATCGGAGGACGGGCGATGCGATCAAACTCGACACCGACCACACAGGACAGACGCGACGCACCTGCCACGTGCGAGGGCCGGCACCCCCGGTTCGGTATCGAGGCGGCGACGTGAGCCAGAACCCCCTGCTGCGTTGGGGGGTCCACGAGCTCGCCGGCGAACGCGTCGTCGACCAAGCCGGCCGCGTTGGCACCTTGGGCGGCGTCCTGGAACACACCGATCGAGCCACCGGCAACCTGCTCCGGCGCGAAGCACACCTTCGGCCGGTGGACGGCAGCGGTTGGGAATGGGTCACGGATGCCGACACCCTTCGCCGCGCATGAACGACGGTGAGCGACGAGAGCTCCCCGCGGTAGGCGCCACCGTCCGCGACAAGCGACTGAACACCATCGGACGGGTCGTGACGCACACCTGCGGCGAATTGCGGCTGCGCTCGATGGACGGTGACCGCGAGTGGGCGGCCTGCCCCGAAGACGCTGAGCCCGTCCGCCTGAGTGAGGCACTGGGGTCGCTGGTGGCCGAGGCGAACCGACGATCCGCTCGCCCCAGGTGAGCTCGTCCACCTGTTCATGATGTCCGTTCCGGGCGGATGGATGTGGCCGTCCCCGCCCGGAACGGCTGCACCACCGGCGTGGGGCAACAAGGCCCCGTGCCTCGGGATGAGAGGAACGGTAACCGACATGGCAGCGGATCCGGGAGACGACGAACCGACCGAGGGCGGGCAGTCCGGCGGCTGCGGAGACGGCGACGGCTGTGGACGCCAGTAACCCGCACGACGGCGGGCTCCCAGAAGGGGGCCCGCCCCGGCCGCACTTCCACGCCTACCGCTGGGCCGGGGATCGCCGCACCTACGACCAGGAAGGCCCCCGCCGGCCCGAATCCCCGGGCTTCGCCACCAACTCCTGCACCCCCGTGCGCATCAGCGACTGGCTGCTGCGACCGGCTACCGCCATCGCCGCCACCTTCCACGAAGTCGACGAGGCCGTCGCATGGTTCGAGGAACAGATGACCCGCGCCGCGCCAGGCTTCGCCAGCCCACAGGAGCGGGAGCGGGCACGGCTCGCGGCGAAGATCGCCCACGTACACGACACTCTCCACCGGGGAGGCGACACACACGCCGCTTGGTATATCCAAGCAACCGGCTACACCACCCTCGACCTCGTCACCTGCTCGCCGAACAGGGGCAACCCCGGCCTGCCCTGCCCGATCCTGTGACGAAAGGTACGCGACACGCCGGTCGGAGCGTGCACAACGTCACAGGAGACGCCCGAGTCAAGGAGACGCCGGCCGGACTCAACTCCCCTGTCCCGTTGTCACCGACACGCAGCTCGGTGCGGGCAGGGTGGCGGCCGGGGAGGTGATCTGGCTGCCGGTCAAGCAGAACCGGCGGCCGTCCCGTTCTGGGCCGCGCGTCAGCCCGAGGAGACGGCCTCGTGGTCGGGGCCAGATCGCCAGCGGTGCCAGCGGCGCAGCCCGACGACGGCCGCCAGCAGCGCGGCCAGCGAGCTGAGCACGAAGAAGCCGCGGGTGCCCCAGGAGATCACCCGGTCGAGCGACTCGGCGGCCAGATAGCCGGCGACCGCCTCGCCCGAGGCCCAGAGCACGGCGGCCAGCACGCTGTAGGGCGCCATCCGGCGGTAGGGCAGCCCGCCCGCGCCCACCAGATAGGGCGAGACGGTGCGGGCCACGGGGATGAACCGGCAGATGAACACGGCCTGCGCGCCCCGGCGTTCGGTGAGCCGCCTGGCCCGGCGCCAGGCCGGCTCGGGGATGCGGCGGCCCACCCGGCCGGTGTAGAGGCGGTCGCCGAGCGAGCGCCCGGTGCGGTGGCCGAGCGCGTCGCCGCCGACCACCGCGCACACCGCGACCAGGATCACGACGAACAGGTTCAGGGTGTCGGCGCGGGACAGCGCGCCGGCGGTCAGCATGGTGGTGAGCGTCGGCACGAACGCGCCGATCAGCAGCACCGACTCGGCGAACACGATCGCCGCGAGCAGCGCGTAGGCCGGTAACGGAGGCACGTCGCCGAGCAGGTCGGCCAGGCCGTTCACCCCTCCACCGGGGGCGAGTCGAGCCGCCAGACGCGGGCCGGCGGCAGGTTGGCCCAGACGGTGGTGAACCGGGCGGCGTGCCTGGCCTGGTAGCCGGCCAGCACCTCCTCCACGGCCCGGTGCCTGGCGGTCTCGGTGCGGGAGGAGACGGCGGCGCGCAGCGTGCGCGTGCCTGTGTAGGCGAAGTAGGTCAGCGCACCGCCGGGGTGCAGCAGTTCCAGGTAACGGCTCATGATGTCGTCCACCTGCTCGGGCCGGAAGTTGGTGAACGGCAGACCCGAGACGATCACGTCGTAGCTGCGGCCCGTGTCGAGTTGCTCCACCAGCGTGTGGTGCACCTGGACCCGGTCGGCCTCCCCGGCCGTCAACTCCCGCAACTTCGCGACGAATCGGGCGTTCGCCTCCACCACGTCAAGCCTACTGCCGGCGCCGAGTAACGGCATCAGCTCCCGGGTGACAGGACCGGTGCCGGCCCCCACCTCCAGCACGTTCCAGGCGCCGGGGCCGCGCTCGCGGAGCGGCGCCGCCAGCGCGGCCGCCAGCCGGCGGCCGCTCGGGGCTATCGCCCCGGTGGTGCGGAAGCCACGCAGTGCCTCGGCGAGGAACAGGGTGGTGCCGCCGTTGCGGGAGGGGGAGGTCGCCATGGGGTCGACGCTAGGAAGTGCGACCCGCGTGCGGATCGGTCGAAGTGCGACCCCCGCCCCCTACGAAAGTCGGGGGTGCCGGCCGGGCGCCAGCGCCTACCATCGCCGGGTGGGGATGAGGCGAGCGTCCGAGTGGCCGTGGTGGGTCGAGGCCATGGTGGTGGCCGTCGTCGCCACGGTCTCGGTGTCGGACGCCAGCGTCGCGGCCGGCGGCGGGAGCGCCGCCGTCGGGTCGATGACCGTGTCCTTCGTCACGTCCACGGTGTTGCCGCTGCGGCACCGCTGGCCGGTACCGGTCACCGCGGTGGCCGTGGTCGCCGCCGGCGGCTGGGGCACGATGCTGCCGCTGCTGCTGCTGACGTTCCACCTGGCCACGCACGGCCGGGTCAGGCAGGCGGTCGGCGCCGGCGGCGTGGCGCTCGTCGTCAACGCGCTGACGCAGCCCGCGCTCAGCCTGTGGACGCCCCGGGCGTACGGGCCGTGCGCGCTGTTCTGCGTGGCGCTGGCGCTCGGCCTCTGGGCAGGCAGCAGCCGCCGGCTGGCCGACGCGCTGGCCAGCCAGGTCGAACACCTGCACAGGGAGCGGGAGTTGCGGGAGAGCGCGGCGCGGATCTCCGAGCGCACGGCGATCGCCGCCGAGATGCACGACGTGTTGGCCCACCGGCTGAGCCTGATCGCGCTGCACAGCGGGGTGCTTGCCACCCGCGCCGAGCAGCTGCCGGCGCCGGTGGCTGACCGGATCCGGCTGCTGCGCGCCGCCTCGACGGACGCGCTCGGCGACCTGCGGGACGTGCTCGGCGCATTGCGCACCAGGGACGACGACCGGCCGGGTTCACTGGCACCAGCGCTGCGGGAGGTGGGCGAGCTGATCGACGAGGCCAGAGAGGCCGGGCAGGAGATCGAGGCCCAGATCGACGGGCCGGCCGAGCAGGCACCGGCCGCGCACCGGCTCGCGGTCTACCGGCTGGTCCAGGAGGCGGTGACCAACGCGCGGAAGCACGCGCCGCGGGCCCCGGTGCGGGTGCGGGTGCGGTACGGCACCGCGGCCACCAGGGCCGAGGTCACCAACAGCGCGCCGGCCGGCGGCGCCGCGGCGGCCGCCGTGCCCTCCGGCTACGGCCTGGTGGGGTTGCGGGAGCGGGTGCGGGCGCTGGGCGGCGCGCTGGACGCGGGGCCGACCGGCGGCGGTGCCTGGCGGGTCGCCGCGCACATCCCGGTGCAGCCGGCCGCCGAACAGCACCCGGCCCTTGGCGGCCACGGCAGGTCGGCGGAGTGCCGGGTGACCGGCGGCCGGGCGGCCGCGGTGGAGGCCAGGCGCGACCAGAACGGCGCCCGCTCGTGATCCGCACGATGATCGTCGACGACGACGCGCTCGTCAGGCTCGGCCTCGCCGACCTGCTGGACGCCGACCCGGGCGTCACGCTGGTGGCCCAGGCGGCCGATGGGCTACAGGCCGTGGAGCAGGCCATCGCGCACCGCGTCGACGTGGCGCTGGTGGACGTGCGGATGCCCAGAATGGACGGCATCGCGGCCACCGCGAGGCTGCGCGCCCTGCCGCACCCGCCGCGGGTGATCACGCTGACCACGTTCGACCTGGACGAGTACGTGTACAACGCGCTGGCCGCCGGCGCCGACGGCTTCCTGCTCAAGGACAGCGATCCGGCGGACATCCTGCGGGCCGTGCACCTGGTGGCGGCCGGCTCGGCGATGCTGCACCCGACCGCCGCGCGGCGGCTGATCGACCGCTACCACCACACGGCCCACCCACAGGCAACGGCGGCGCGGGCGCGGATCGACCGGCTGACCCCGCGGGAGCGCGAGGTGCTCTCGCTGCTGGCGGGCGGCGCGACCAACGCGGACATCGCGGCCGGGCTCGGGATGCGGGAGAGCACCGTCAAGGCGCACGTCAGCCGGATCCTGATCGGCCTCGGCGTCAGCAACCGGGTGCAGGCGGCGCTGCTGGCGAGGGACGCCGGGCTGCCGCCTGGCCAGCGGCCCGGCCGGCCCTGAGCTGTAGCGCCAGCGCCCCGGCCGCGGTGGCCGCGGCGATCAGCGTCGCCGCGGTGAGCGGCAGCACGCCGACGGCGAGCGAGCCGAGGCCGAAGCCGGTGCCCTGGACGACGAAGCCGATGGCGAAGCCCTCGGCCCGCCGCCCGGCCGGCAGCAGCTCCTGGAGCCGCACCGAGACCACGGTGAGCAGCGGCCCCGTGACGACGCCGACCAGCACCACCGCGGCCAGCAGCCCGGCCCAGCCGAGCGGGCGGGCCAGCAGCAGCGAACCGGCGACGAAGCAGGCCAGGAACGCGGGCGCGGCGGCGGGCGTCGGCCGGCCGCGCCAGGCGAACAGCGCGCCGCCGACGATGCTGGCACCGCACAGCACGGCGATCACGACGGCCGCGCCGGTGCCGCCGGCGCCCAGCCGCTGGGCGTAGGCGAGCGGCGCCACCTCGACCGTGGAGAGCACGTGGCCGACGGCGAACTGGCAGCCGAACCAGCGGACGGCGGCGCGCAGCGGCAGCGGCTCCTCGGTGGACGCCGCCGCCTCGGCGGTGGCGGTGACGACCGGGGCGCGGCGCGGCAGCGCGGCCATCAGGGCGGCGGAGCCGGCGCAGGCGGCGGCCATCGCGAGGACGGGGGCGAGCTCGTCGAGCGTGGCGAGGGCGGCGACCAGCAGCGGGCCGGCGATCAGCACCGCGTCCACCAGCATGGCGTCGACGGCGACGGCCCTTGGCAGGGTGGCGTCGTCGACGGTGCGGGCGAGCAGCGAGCGGAAGCCGCCGGACAGGCCGCCGGCGATGGCGCCCGGCACGGCGACCAGGGTCAGCAGCACGGCGCGCGGCGCGCCGGCCGCCGCGGCGCCGGTCAGGGCGGCGAGGCCGAGGGCGGCGCAGCCGGCCAGCGCCACCACGCCGCGGGCCGCGCCGACCCGGTCGAGGAGCCGGCCGGAGGGGACGGCGCCCGCCGTCTGGGCCACCACGAAGACGGCCATCATCACCGCGCCGAGGCGGTACGAGCCGGTGGTGGCCAGGGTCAGGGTGGTGAAGGCGAGCGGCGCCATGGCGGTGGCGAGCCGCCCGGACTGGACGCCGGCCGACCAGTGCCAGTAGCCAGCGTTGCGGAGCAGGGGGCGGGGAGCGGTGGCGGTCGTCATGGACGGCACCCTCCGGCTCCTGGCACCCGGTGCGACACTGATTCGGCCACCGCCGAATCCAACGACCCACCGGGAGGGAGGCGCCGCGGTGATCGAGCTGGAGCTGAGCACCGTCGCCGCTATGGGGGCACCTCCCAGCGCCAGCTGGGGGAGGGTGCGGTTCGCCGTCTCCCCGCTCGACGAGACGATGTCGGCGGTCCAGGTGGCTCTCGGCCTGCGCCACCACCCCGTCTACCGGGGCTGGCTCGCCGAGGTGGCGGCCGTGGCGCGCGAGCTGCCGATCGCCGAGCTCGGCCGGGTGCTGGGCGCGGCCAGCTACCTCACCGACTTCCTGGCCCCGCCGCCCGAGGGGCCGGAGACCACCGCCGAGGCGCAGCTGGCCGCCGTGCGCGCCACCCCGGCGGACCGGGTCGCCGCCGAGCTGGCCAGGGTGGACGCCGACCTGAGCGGCCTGCCGGCCGACCCGGCCGCGGCGCGCGACCTGCTCGCCGACCAGATGGAGGTGGCCTGGGAGCGGCTGGTCGCCCCGCACTGGGCGCGGGTGCGCGACGCGTTGGCCGCCGATATCGCGTTCCGGGCGCACCAGTCGGCGCGGGGCGGCCTGGCGGCGGCCGTGGCCGACCTGCACGAGCGGGTTCGGCTGGTCGGCGACACGCTGGTGGTCAGGAGTTCGACCCGGGCGCGGGCATCACTCGACGAGCGAGGGCTGCTGCTGGTGCCGAGCGCCTTCGCCTGGCCACGGATCGGGGTGATCATGACGCCGCCCTGGCAGCCGGCGCTGCTCTACCCGGCGCGCGGGGTCGGCGAACTCTGGCCGGTGGCGGCGGGCGCGGCGCCGGCTGCCGGGGACCGGCTGGCCGCCGTGCTGGGGCGTGCCAGGGCGCGGCTGTTGCTGGCGCTCGCCGAGCCGGCGTCCACCACGGCCCTGGCCCGCCGGCTCGGCCTGTCGCCGGGCACGGTGTCGGAACACCTGACCGCGCTGCGGGACGTGGGGCTGCTCGCCACCCGCCGCTCGGGGCGCGCGGTCCTCTACCACCGGACGCCACTCGGCGACGCGCTGGCCGAGGCCGGCTGACCCCGCCTGAACCTACTGAACCCGGCTGAACCCGGAAACGCGGAAACGCGGAAACGCGGAAACGCGGAAACGCGGAAACGCGGAAACGAGGTCCGGCCGTACCCCCCGGTCGACCGGACCCCGCTTCTCCCCCGTGTCCCCCCGCTGTTTCCCCCGTTCCCCCCTCTTTCCCCGTGTCCCCCCACCGGTGTCCCCCACCGGTTTCCCCCGACTCGGCCTCCCCCGGCCGAGCTTCCGGGCCCCCCGGCCCGGTCGTTCAGGCGACCAGCTCGCCGAAGCACCTCTCCTGGTCCTCGCCGCGGCTCAGCGCCTCGTCGTCGCGCAGCCGGCGCAGCGTGCGCCAGATGCTGCTCTTCACGGTGCCGACGCTGATGTTCAGCGTGTCGGCGATCTCGGGGTCGGTGCGACCCTCGTAGTAGCGGAGCACCAGCATCGTGCGCTGCTGCTCGGGCAGTCGTGCCAGCGCCTGCCAGAGCACGGTGCGCAGCTCGGTGCCGCGCATCGTGTCCTGCTCCCCGGGCGCCTCGGGCAGTTCCTCGGTCGGGTACTCGTTGAGCTTCCGCCGACGCCATGCACTGATGTGCAGGTTCGTCATGGTTCGCCGTAGATATCCACCAACGGCCGCTTTGTCGCTGATCCGATCCCAGGCGCGGTACGTGGAGAGCAGCGCGCTCTGCAACAGATCCTCGGCCTCGTGACGGTCACCGGTCAGGTGGTAGGCCGTCGCGTACAGGGACGCGCGGCGCTCTCGCACGTAGGCGGTGAACTCCGCCTCCGTAGCCCCCTCGCGCCGCGCGGCCCTGCCGCGACCGCCCATCCCCCGGGGGAAATCCCCCTCAGCGACCACCGCGGTGAGGTGCGCCGGTCGCTGCTGACGCCCGATGCCGCGTCGACCCCCAAGCCTGTTCGCGGCACCGGACTTCTCCCCACACCGGACGGGAACCACAGCGGCGGAAGCGCGCGTCCCACTCACCGTCGTTTCGGTGACGCCGTGCGTTGCGCTCATCTCCGCTCCCCCTCGTCTGTCCGTCCTGCTCGTCTTTCCTGGGGAATACAGTGCCGGGCCAGTTTCATCAGGGGGTCCCCCAACTGTCACAGCGGTGTCACAGGGAGCGCGCATAGGACGAGCATCCAAACAGGAAATAATCGGCCGGGCATAGCGGGCAGTCGAACTCCCGCTGGTCCATACGACACAATGTGCCGGTGGCTTTCCTGTTGCTGATCGAGGACGACGAGGCGGTGCGCACGGCCCTGGAGATGAGTCTGACTCGTCAGGGGCACCGTGTGGTGGCCGCCGCGACGGGTGAGGACGGCCTGAAGCTTCTGCGCGAACAGCGGCCGGATCTCATCGTGTTGGACGTGAACCTGCCGGGTATCGACGGCTTCGAGGTGTGTCGGCGCATCCGCCGCACCGACCAGCTGCCGATCATCCTGCTGACGGCGCGCAGCGACGACATCGACGTGGTGGTGGGCCTGGAGTCCGGCGCCGACGACTATGTGGTCAAACCCGTCCAGGGCCGGGTGCTCGACGCCCGCATCCGCGCGGTGATGCGGCGCGGCGAACGCGAGGCCAACGACTCGGCGACCTTCGGGTCGATCGTCATCGACCGGGCGGCCATGACGGTCACCAAGAACGGCGAGGACCTCCAGCTCACCCCCACCGAGCTGCGCCTGCTGCTCGAACTGAGCCGCCGTCCAGGCCAGGCGCTCTCCAGACAGCAGCTGCTCAGGCTGGTCTGGGAGCACGACTACCTGGGCGACTCCCGCCTGGTGGACGCCTGTGTGCAGCGGCTCCGCGCCAAGGTGGAGGACGTCCCCTCGTCGCCCAAGCTGATCCGCACCGTGCGCGGCGTGGGATACCGGCTGGACGCTCCTTCGTGAGGGATCGGGTGAGCGGCTGGTCACGCCGGCTCCGGAGGCTGCCCAGCCTGCGGCTGCGCCTGGTCACGGTGTTCGCGCTGGTGGCCCTCGGGGCGGCGGTCTCCGTCTCGGGCATCGCCTACTGGCTCACCCGGGACGCGGTGCTCACCCGGGCACAGAACGCCGCGCTCAAGGACTTCCGCAAGTCGCTCAGCGACACCGCGGGTGCGCTGCCGGAGAACGCCACCTGCGACGACCTGCGCGGCATGGCGGCGGCCGTGGCGAACACCACGATCAACTACCAGGTGGTGCTGGTCGACGACCGGAGCACCGGGCCGATATGCGAGGTCGAGTCCGACCCGCTCGCCTTCAAGCTGGCCACGGTGCCGCGCTCGCTGATCGACGCCGTCCACGAGCGGCGGGACGACGACACCCCGGACGCGCCCTACCACCTCTACTGGCAGCGCGTCTCCCACGACGGCGACCCCTTCCTGATCGCCGGCACCCGGGTCCTGGAGGACGGCCCGACCGCCTACATGCTCACCTCGCTCGCCCCGGAGCGCGACGACCTCGACTCGCTCGCCTGGTCGCTCGGCACCGCCACCGCGCTCGCCGTCATCGGCTCCGTGCTGCTGGCGCAGGCCGCCGCCACCACGGTGCTGCGGCCGGTGCAGCGGCTGAGCGACGCCGCCCAACGGCTCGGCGAGGGCCGGCTCGACACCCGCCTCGAGGTGCGCGGCGCCGACGAACTCGCCCATCTCACCCGCACGTTCAACAGCGCCGCGGAGTCCCTCGAACGGCAGGTGCAGGACCTCAGCAACCGGGAGTCGGCCAGCCGCAGGTTCGTCGCCGACATGTCGCACGAGCTGCGCACGCCGATGACCGCGATCACCGCCATGACCGAGGTGCTCGAGGAGGAGGTCGACAACCTCGACCCCATGATCGCGCCGGCCGTGCAGCTGGTGGTCAGCGAGACGAGGCGCCTCAACGACCTGGTCGAGAACCTGATGGAGGTCACCCGCTTCGACGCCCGCACCGCCCGGATGGTGCTGGACGACGTCGACATCGCGGACCAGGTGACCGCCTGCATCGACGCCCGCGCCTGGCTGGACGCCGTCGAGGTGGCGGCGCCGCGCGGCATCATCGCCCGCATCGACCCGCGGCGGCTCGACGTGATCCTCGCCAACCTCATCGGCAACGCGCTCAAGCACGGCGGCTCGCCGGTCCGGGTCACCGTCACCGAGGAGTCGGCGGACGGTCCTGACGGAGAGGTCTACGTCGTCTTCGAGATCGCGGACCGCGGCCCCGGCATCCCGGAGGACGTCCTCCCCCACGTCTTCGACCGCTTCTACAAGGCGAGCGCCTCCCGGCCCCGCTCCGACGGCAGCGGCCTCGGCCTGTCCATCGCCCTGGAGAACGCCCACCTGCACGGCGGCGAGATCAGCGCGCGGAACGCCGCCGAGGGCGGCGCCGTGTTCACGCTGCGGCTGCCGCGCGAGGCCAGGTCGGACGACGAGAGCGACGCCGAAGACCCCGCGGCGGGCGCCGCCCCGGCCGGGCGCACGCCTGCCCCGCGGTCGGCCGCCGAACCGCCGGCGGCCGCGTCGACCAGCGGCGGCGACGGGGAGGAGCTCAGGTGACGGCCGGCACCAGGCCGGCGGGGCGGTTCCCGCGGCGGCCCCTCAGGACGGCCGTGACCTTGGCCACCCTGCTCGGCACGCTGCTCACGACCGGCGGCTGCGGCATCCGCGCGACCGACGTGCCGGTGGACGCCGGCCCGGCCCCCACCCGCACCACGTGCGACGCGCCCGCCGAGGAGGGCCCGGCCGAGCTGCGCACCGACGTCTACCTGGTCTGCGGCTCCCGGGTGAACCCGGTGCAGCGCAACATCGAGCTGCTCGCCGACACCTCGGACCGGGTCCAGGTGGCCAAGGCACTGCTCGCCGAGCTCCAGACCGAACCTGGCCGGGAGGAGCGGGCCGCCGGCTTCGCCAGCGAGGTGCCGTCCGACCTCGCGGTGACCGGGCCGGCCGCGAACGACCCGGCGGAGGCGCTGCGGCTCAACAAGCGGCCGAGCGACCTACCGGCCGCCGCCCTCGGACAGCTGGTCTGCACCTTCGCGCACAGCGCCGAACTCGGCGACGGCAGCACGGTGATGCTCGGCGGCCCGCTCGACTCGCCACACGGCGGGGAGCCCAAGCGGTACCGGTGCTCCACGGCGATGTGGGGCGGCGTCCCGGGACTCGACCCGCCGGTGGCCTCGATCGACTGACGCCCGGGCCGACCCGGACCGCGCGGCCATACGACACACGTCACATCGGGTGCGCGGAACCGGGTCCCGGGTGATCGCGTCATGCTCTGCGTGCAGCAACGTCCCGCGGGCTCGTCCGGGCCCCGCGTCAGCCCACGCGTCCGGATGACGGCCCTTGCCCTCCTCACCCTCTACCTTGCGCTGACGGCCTATCTGTCGCTGCGGCCGCTCGCCGTGCTCTGGGTCTCGCCCGCCAACGTCGAGCCGCTGGCCACCATCCGCGCCCTGCTGCGGCGCGGTCCCGAGGAGGCCGTCCCCGCCATCTCGGCCGGGATGCTGCGCCTGGCCCCGCTCGGCGCGCTGCTGCCGCTGCTCGGCCACCGGCTCGGCGGCACCCGCCTCGGCTCGCTCTGCCGCACCGTCTTCGCCGGCGCGATGATCGCGCTGGCCATCGAGATCTGCCAGTCGCTGGTGCCGAGCAGGACCGCCGACGTGGACACGGTGATCCTCAACGCGCTGGGCATCGCCGTCGCCCACCAGCTGTGCTACGGCCCGCTGCGCCGCCGGCTGCTCCGCGGCCCCGACGTGCCGGCGCCCGGCGCCCGGCAGGAGCCGCGTCCGGCGCGGCCGGACACCACCTGGACCCCGCGTCGGGCGCGCGCCGAGCACGAACTCGCGGTGGTCTCCTCCCACGCCTGACCGCGCTGGCGGCTCAGAGGAGGTTGGTGCTGCCCAGCAGGTTGCCGGCCGGACCGAGCACCTGTCCCGCGTCGCCGAGGTCGACCGAGTTCGGGTCGCCGAGGGGCACGCCGCCGAGCAGGCCAGAGACCGAGTCCAGGGTGTCGTCCGAGCTGGTGGTGTGGGAGAGGGTGTCGCTGGCCAGCGGCAGGGCCTCGGAACCGTTGCCGAGCAGCTGCGTCCCGGTCTCGACCACGTTGCCCGCGCCGTCCGGCAGCATGTCGGTGGCGCTGTCGGCGGGCAGGGTGCGCACCACGTCGCCTGCGGTCGACTGGAGGGTCTCCAGGTTGGCGGCGGTGGCGGCACCGGCGGCGGTGGCGGCGATGGCGGCACCGAGCGCGGCGGCGCCCAGGGTCTTCACGGTTGACTGCTTCATATGCGATCTCGTCCTTGAGTGGGGTTGCGGTGGTTCCAGCGGCGAGGTGAAGGTAGCCATTGCGACGCCGCTCCCGCAATGAATCGAAATGCGCGCCGCTACCCGTAACCCGGCCGGCCCCACATGTCGTACCGGGCGCCGCCGAATTCCGCCCACCCGCACGTCGCAGCAGGTCAGGACGGCGGGCCGGCCGAGTTGGAGAACACCCATTCGGAACGCAGCGCCGCGTACCCCGGTTTGATCACGTCGTTGATCACGGCGAGACGTTCATCGAAAGGAATGAACGCGGACTTCATCGCATTGACCGTGAACCACTGGAGATCGTCCAACGTGTAACGGAATGTCCGGACCAGATGGGTGAATTCGAGGGTCATGCTGGTTGCGCTCATCAACCTGTTGTCGGTGTTCACCGTCGCCCGGAAGCGCAACCGGCGTAGCAGGCCGATGGGGTGCTCGGCGTAGGATGCGGCGGCCCCCGTCTGGAGGTTGGAGGTCGGGCAGAGCTCCAACGGGATCCGCTTGTCGCGCACGTAGGCCGCGAGCCGGCCCAGCTTGACCGAGCCGTCCTCGGCGACCTGGATGTCGTCGATGATCCGCACCCCGTGCCCGAGCCGGTCGGCGCCGCACCACTGGAGTGCCTGCCAGATGGAGGGCAGCCCGAACGCCTCGCCGGCGTGGATGGTGAAGTGGTTGTTCTCCCGCTTGAGGAACTCGAACGCGTCCAGGTGCCTGGTGGGCGGGAAGCCGGCCTCGGCGCCGGCGATGTCGAAGCCGACCACGCCCAGGTCCCGGTAGCGGTTGGCGAGTTCGGCGATCTCCAGCGCGCGGGCCGCGTGCCGCATGGCGGTCAGCAGCGCCCCGACCCGGATCCGGCGCCCCTCGGCGGCGGCCAGCCGTTCCCCTTCCCTGAAGCCCTCGTTGACGGCCTCGACCACCTCCTCCAGCGTGAGCCCGCCCGCCAGGTGCTGCTCGGGCGCGTACCGCACCTCGGCGTAGACGACGCCGTCCGCCGCCAGGTCCCGCACACACTCGGCGGCGACCCTGACCAGCGCCTCCCGGGTCTGCATCACGGCGCAGGTGTGGGCGAACGTCTCCAGGTACCTGACCAGCGACCCGGAGTCCGCGGCCTCCCTGAACCAGGACCGCAGCCGGTCGGGTTCGGTCTCCGGCAGCCGGTCGTACCCCTGCTCGGCCGCGAGTTCGACGATGGTGGCGGGCCGCAACCCACCGTCGAGATGGTCATGGAGCAGCACCTTCGGCGCACGCCTGATCTGCTCCTCGTCGGGCGGCGGACTCTGACTGAACGCTGTCTGCATGCCGAGAGCCTATGCGCGTAGACCCCGGACCGGTGTTACCCCCACCCACCCGCCCTTTGTTCCGCGCTCCGCGCGGAGGGGGGCGGCCCTCGGGGGCCGAAGGCGGCTGCGCCGCCCGGCCCCGCCTGGGGCGCGGCCCCGGCCCGCGGCGGCTTCGCCGCCGGGCCGGGTGCCCCGCGCTCCGCGCGGGGTTTGCCCCACCCTCCCCCAGCTAACGCTGGGAGGTGCCCCCACGAGCCCTTGGCTCCGCGCTTCGCGCGGAGCGGAGGGGGCCCCGGGGCCGAAGGCGGCTGCGCCGCCCGGCCCTTCGGGGCGCGGGCCCGGCCTTCGGCGGCTTCGCCGCCGGGCCTGCGGCCCGCTGCCGCGCAAGGCCACCGCCAAGGGCGGGTGGGTGGTCGCGGCACGGCCGCAGGCCGGACACGGCCGCAGGGGCCCAACGGCGGCGAAGCCGCCTCGTTGGGCCCCCGCGGGCCGCCGCCCGCGCGCGCAGCGCGCACCACCCCGCGCGAAGCGCGGCGAAAAGGGCGGGTGGGTGGGGAGAACCGGCGCGAAGCGCCAGGCCCGCGCCACGCCGCCGCGTCACCGCTCGTTGGCCGCCTGGCCGGAGGTCAGGCGGCCCCGGTGGCCAAGCAGGAAGCGTTTGAAGTCGGCGACCGGCCGCGTGTCGACGTGGCCGGCGAGCCAGGCGACGCCGATCTGGCGGGCGGCGCGCGGCGCGGTGACGGAGAGTTCGACGACGCCCGGCCTTGCCACGGTCGGCGGCGGCAGCAACGCGACGCCGAGCCCGGCCGCGACCAGGCCGCGCAGCGTCTCCGGTTCCTCGCCCTCGAAGGCGACCCGCGGCCGGAAGCCGGCCTTCTCGCACAGCTCGTCGGTCAACCTCCGCAGCCCGTAACCGGGTTCGAGCGTGACGAACGGCTCGTCCGCGGCCTCGGCGAGCCGCACCCGGCGTCGGCCGGCGAGCCGGTGGCCGGCCGGGACGACGAGGTGGAGCCGCTGCTCGTCGAGGCGTCGCGTCACCAGGTCGGGCGCCTCCGGCACCGGCGAGGTGAGGCAGAGGTCGAGCTCGCCGGCCCGCATCCGCTCGATCATGTCCTCGCCGTAGCTCTGGACGAGCGAGAAGCGGACCCGCGGGTGGTCCTCGCGGAACTCGCGGATCAGCGCGGGCACCGTCTCCGGGCCCATGGTGTGCAGGAAGCCGAACGCGACCTTGCCGGCGGCCGGGTCGGCGTCCGTCCGCACCGCCTCGGCGGCCCGCTCGACGTCGCCGAGCGCGCGCTCGACGGACCGCGCGAAGGCGCGCCCGGCGGGGGTCAGCGTCACGCGCCGCCCGTGGCGGGCGAGCAGCGTGACGCCGAGATCCGACTCCAGCCTGGCCATCGCCCGGCTGAGCGTGGACTGCGGGACGGCGAGACTCCGGGCCGCCTGCGTGACGTGTTCGTGTCTGGCGACGGCGGCGAACTGGGCGAGCCGTGGCGTGAGCAACGCGGCCCAGGAGTCCGGGGAGAGGTCGGCTCCGCCGGGTGTGACCGGTGTAACGCCGGTGTCGTTCTCGTTGCGCGAGGATGACATGCGCGCCCCTCACCTCTACTGATGCGCTGGTGGATCGATCTTCGCAGATTCGCGCATTGGACGCATGAGATCCGGAGTTCTAGTTTGTTGGTATGCCCAGTGACCTAGCCGGGGCTCCCACCACCGTGGGGGCCTCCACCGCGCCGTTCCCGACCCACCCGACCGACGTGCGTCACCCCTCGCGGCCCCTCTCTCGTACGCGCATCAACCTCGCGCTGTTCGCGATCGGCCTGGCCACCTTCGCCATGCTGTTCTCCACCCAGTCACTGCTGCCCGACATCGCGACCGCCTTCGCGGTGGGCGCCGACGCGTCCAGTTGGACGGTCTCCGCCGCCACCATCGGTCTGGCCGTCGCGGTGCTGCCGCTGAGCGCGCTCTCCGAGCGGTTCGGCCGTCGGCGGATGATGACGGTCTCGGTCGGCGTGGCCGTGGCGCTGGCGCTGGTCATCCCGTTCGCGCCGGACCTGGGCAGTCTGGTCGCGCTGCGCGCGCTGCAGGGCGCGGCGATCGCCGGCATCCCGGCGTCGGCCGTCGCCTATCTCTCCGAGGAGCTCGACTCGCGGGCCACGGTCGGCGCGGTCGGCCTGTTCATCGCGGGCAACAGCGTGGGCGGCATGGTCGGCCGGGTGCTGACCGGCTGGGTGTCGGACGGCTTCGGCTGGCGGGCCGCGCTGGGCGCGGTGGCGGTGATGGCGCTCGTCGCGGCGGTCGTCTACCGGGCGTTGCTGCCGCGGAGCCGGAACTTCCGGCCGGCGCCGCTGCGTCCCCGGGTGCTGTTCGGCGCGGTGCGGGCGCACCTGTCGCGGCCGCTGCTGGTGCGGCTCTACGCGATCGGGATGCTGTTGATGGCCGCGTTCAGCGCGGTGTACACGGTGATCGGCTTCCGGCTGGTCGACGAGCCGTTCGGCCTCTCGGCCGGGCTCGCCGGCTCGGTGTTCGTCGTCTACCTCGTCGGCACCGGCTCCGCCTCCGTCACCGGCCCGATGATCGAGCGGCTCGGCCGGCGTGGCGCGCTCTACGCGGCGATCAGCACGGTGTCGGCCGGCCTGCTGCTGACCCTGTCGGACCGGCTGGTGCTGGTGCTGACCGGCCTGGTGCTGATCACCGGCGGCTTCTTCTTCGGCCACGCGGTGGCCTCGGGATCGGTGAGCCGGGCGGCGACCGAGGGCCGGGCGCAGGCGTCGGCGCTCTACCAGGTGGCGTACTACCTGGGCGCCAGCCTGGGCGGCACCACCGGCGCGATGATCTACCACGCGGCCGACTGGTCGGGCCTGGTCGCGTTCGCGCTGACCGCCCTGGTGACCACGGCCGGCATCACGCTCTACGCCACCCACCGCGCCCACGCCGACCGCCGCGCGGCGGCGGCCCGGCTGGCCTGAGCGCGGTGGTCGCGGGCTGACACGGACGAACCGCCGTCATCGTCAGTCTCCCCGGCTACTCTGGTCAGTCGAACGACGCCTACTGGGGAGGCCGACATGAGCGCACAGCCCGAGCTCACGGACGACGGTGAGTTGATCTCGCGGCCGCCGCGCACGCCCGATGCCTTGCTCCTCGCCATGGCGCGTATCGCGCCGCACCGGCTGTCAGAGATGCAGCGGCAGAAGGACGAGGCGTTCTCGCTCGCCGCCCAAGGCGACACCCTCGGACCCATTCGAGGGTGGCTGGCCATCTGGGCCGGCGAGGTGGAAATCGAACGTCGCCCCGATCTGGCCGCCCGCCGCCGGGCGGCGGAGCGCACCGTGCAGACCCTCGACAAGGACGCTCCAGCCTGGCGCAAGGCCGCAGACGAGCTGCTGGCGGTCGTCAACGAGGCTCGCGAGGCCACCGGTTGAGCTGGGCGTGGGAGTACGACCCCGACGAAGAGACGGTCGCGGCTGGCGCTCCGCCGGTCCTCGTCGCCGAGGTGGAGAAGCGGGCCGACGAGCTCGTTCGGGCCGCCGAGGCGTTGTACCTGGACGGTACGACCTATCAGGGAGGCGCCCTCAAGGGCGGCGACGCCATCGTCCCGAACGGGATGTTCGTCTATCTCGTCGTCCCACGACACGAGCGCGTCTATATCCGCCAGATCACCGTGTGGTGAAGGCCGCGCGCCGCCGCGTCCGGCACGACGGCCAACTCCCCGCCACCAGTACTTCGCCTGAGACAGGCCGGCGCCGGCCAGGGCGAGTGCCCGGGCCGACGCCGGTCGGTGGCGGTCAGGCGCGGACCAGGATGCCGCGCGCCACCCCGGCCTGGAGGGAGGTCAGCCCCCGCACCACCGGCACGGCCGTGGCCAGGAGCAGCACCCCGACGCCGGTGTTGAAGGCGATGTCGGCAACCGTGGAGTCGATACCGAAGGCCAGGTCGAGGATGCCCTCCTCGCCGCCGTCGCGCGGCAGCGACCAGGACCACAGCACGTAGCAGAGCTCGCCGAGCCCGCCCAGCGTCCAGGTGATCGCGAGGCTGAAGGTGAGCAGCCGCACGGGCAGGGCGGCCATCATGTGCGTCCAGTCGCGCCACGCCTGCGGGTCGCCGAGCGCGTGCCACCAGCGGGCCAGCCCCGCGCCCCGCGGCTCGCGGTAGCTCGGCTCCGGCATGGCGCGCCCGGTCACGGCGGCCACCCGGGCGCGCTCGCCGCGCGCGAAGCCGCGCGCCGCGGCCAGCGTCCCGGCGAGCACCGGCACCCCGAAGACGGCAACGAACCCGCCGACGCCGAGCGAGAACCCGGTGGCGGCCACCACGAAGGCCGCCACACCCACCGGCAGCCCCGACAGCAGATAGGCCAGCTCGCGGCCGAAGCGGCTCGAAGTGCCCTGGTACTTCACGGCGGCGCTCGCCGGCATCGTCTCGATCATGTGCACCACTCTGCCGCCCGGCCGCGCGCCGGCCGAGCCGGCTAGCCCACCGGTCAGGGGGTGTTGCTGGGTACACCCCCCGGGGGGGCGGGCGGCCGGGCCGCCGACCTCAACCGCCCGCCACCCGGCGGCCGTTGCGCCACACGCCGACGATCCTGGACTCCAGGGTCGCCGGGTCGAGGCCGATGCCGGAGAGCAGCACCAGGTCGGCCCGCTTGCCGTCGGCGATCTCCCCCCGGTCGTCGGCCAGCCGGAGCAGCCGGGCCGCGTCGATCGTGGCGGCCCGCAGCGCCCCCACATGGCCGAGGCCCGCCGCGGAGAGGTGCTCCAGCTCCCGCAGCGCCTCGGCGTGCGGCCGCACCGGGTTGTCGGTGCCCATCGCGATCGGCACCTCGGCCGCGATCGCCAGCCGCACCGCACGCAGGTGCGCCTCGGCGGCCTCCGCCGGCACCTGGTCGGGGGCGCTCTGCGAGACCGAGAGGGTCGGCACCAGCCAGGTGCCGGCCTCGGCCATGGCGCCCACGGCCGCCTCGTCGAGGAACATGCCGTGCTCGACGGAGCGCGCCCCGGAGCGGGCCGCCAGCTCGGCCGAACGCGCGCCGTGCGCGTGCACCATCACGCCCCGGCCGCCCTGCCGCGTCGCCTCGTCCACCAGGGCGGCCATCTCGCCGGCCGTCAGCTGCACGTCGTGCACCCCGACCCCGCGGGACATGGAGCCGGAGGCGGTCACCTTGAGCCAGTCGGCGCCGGCCCGCACCATCCGCCGCACCACGGCGCGGGCCTCCACCGGCCCGTCGAAGACGGGTTCCGGCATCGCCGGGTCCCCGAAGAAGTCGATGTCGCCGCCGCGTATCGACCAGTGGTCGCCGATGCCGCCCGTGGTGCACACCTGCCGCAGCGAGACCAGGAGTTCGGGCCCCTCGATCCAGCCACGCTCCACCGCGAGCCGGATCCCGGCGTCGGCGCCCCAGGCGTCCCGCACGGTGGTGATCCCGAGCCCCAGCAGGGTCCGCAGCACCGGCACGGCGGACAGCGGCCGCACCGAACGCGCCAGCCCGAACGAGTCCTTCATGGTCTCGGCCAGCGCCACGTGCGTGTGGCAGTCGATGAACCCGGGCACCAGCAGCGAACCGGCGCAGTCGACCGCCTCGTCGCCGTCGAGACCCCGGCCGACGGCCACGATCCTGCCCTCCTCCACCACCACGTCGGCGCCCCGGACCTCGCCGGAGACGACGTCGAGCACGGATCCAGAGCTGAAGAGAGTACGTTTCACCTGGTCATGGTCGCACCAGCAGCTCGAGGACGGTGGTCAGGGCCTCGCGCACCTGCTCGGGCCCGACCGACTCCGGGTCGACCAGGTGTTCGTTCGACAGCCCGTTGGACAGGCAGTGCAGGATGAGCGCGGCCACCTCGGGGCTGACCCGGGGCCGGGCCCCGGTTCGCTCCGCGACCTCGGCGAACGAGCCGGCGGCCGCCTCCCGTTGGGCGCGCCGCAGCGGCACCAGGATCTCCCTGATGCCCTCGTCCCGCACGGCCTGGGCGGCGAACTCGAGACCGAGCTGGCCCCGTTCGTCCTCGGCGACGATCCGCCCGGCCACCAGGTCGGCGGCGTGCGCGACGGCCTCGGCCGGGTCGTCGGTCTCGCCGACCCCGGCCCGCACGGCGGCCAGCTCGTCCGCCGAGCCCTCGCCGAGGATGGCGCCGAACAGCTCCTGCTTGCTGCCGAAGTTCGAGTAGACGGCGCCCTTGGTGAAACCGGCGGCGCGCGCGATGTCCGCCAACCTGCTGTCGGCATAGCCTCGTTCGGCGAACACCTGGGCGGCCGCGGCGAGCAGCCGCCGCCGTACCTCGTCGCGTGGCGTGCGCGGGATGGGACCCGGCGGAGTCTCTTCCGTCATGCACCCAGGGTATCGAGTACCCCCGGTATCACCGCTCTGCCGCGGCCACCAGCAGCGTCTCGGTGCCCGGGTACGGCCCACGGCGCGCCCACTCCAGCGGCGTGAGCCCCGTCCCGCCGTCCTCCCGCAGCTCGGGCCGGGCGCCGAACGCCAGCAGCTCCCGCACCGCGTCCTCGTGCCCCCAACACGCGGCCGCGCACAGCGGCGTGCCTTCCGACCCCTCCCCCGCACTCTCCCGGTCCGGCGCCGCGCCGGCCCCCAACAGCAGCCGCACGGAACGCGCGTCGCCGTGCACGGCGGCGGCGTACAGCGCCGTCATCCCGTCGGCGTCACTCGCCTCAGGACTCACCCCGGCCCGCAACAGCCGCGCCACGGTGGCCGACTCCCCGAGCATGGCCGCCACCACGAGCCGCGCGGCGGCCTTCTTCCGACGCCGCCGGTTCACGCGGACCGCACGAACGCGGCCCAGGCCGCGGCCGAGAACGTGACCACCGCCCCACCGGCGACCTTGCTGTCACGCACCGGCATCACGCCGGGAACCCCGTCCCCCACCTCGACGCACGAGCCACCCCCCTCGTTGCTGCGGCTGCTTTTGCGCCAGGCGACGGCGCTGAGGTCGAGCGGGGAGGTGAGCTGCACCGTAGTGGCCTTCCATCACGGATCGAATCAGGTCGAGCGACAGGTGCGTCGGGAGTGCCTGCGCTCGAATCTGATCGTAGGCCTTCGCGTACCGCCTCACCTCCCCTGGTTCTTCGATGAGATGCCCGTAATCCGATGCCTCCTCATAGGCGGACTCCGAACCATCCGGCAGGGTCAACAGCATCAGCGAAGCGCTCATCGCCGGATGCCCGCCGGACGTGAACGGGTGCACCTGAATCGTGATCCGGGGATCCTCGGCCGCCTCAAGCAGCCGAGCAAGCTGTGCTCGCATCACCGCAGGGCCGCCGACCGATCGCACCAACGCCGCCTCGTCCAGCACCATGCAGAACTCACGCAGCTCAGGGGCATCCAGGCGCGGCTGTCGTTCGATTCGCGCAACCACCCTCTCCTCCAGTTGTTCCTCGGAGGCGAGGGTGGGGCTCAGACTGAGCAACGTACGCGCGTACTCCTCGGTCTGAAGGAGACCGTGCACCACCTTGCCCATGTACACCCGAATCGCTGTCGCGACGCCCTCCTGGTCCAGATGGACCCGCGCCCAGTCCGGGAACGCCTCACGCCGCACGTGCGGCGTGAGTTCGGCCAACAGGCCGTCCGTCTTCAGCAACTTGTCCAGCGTCGTGGAGAGTTCGAGCGTCGGCTTGGCCCCGGTGGCCCGCTCCAGCTGGTTGATGCGGGACTGGACCACGTGGGCCCGGAATCCCAGGTCGCCCTGGGTCCAGCCGGCTTCGAGGCGGTAGCGCCGCAGGCGCGACCCGTACAGCGCGCCCATGGAGTCGTTGGGGTCGATCGCGTTGGCCATGGCGTCACTTCCCTCTGTTACGGCGGTCAGCGGTAATCCGCTGCCCCCTTGGAGAGGCTAGGCCGGTTCGGCCATTGTCGATCGCGTACCGCGAACAATGGACCCCGGAGGGTGATTATCCGTGGAGCCGGTAAAGTCCGACCTCTACAAGCTCTGTGGCGAACTGCGCCTGGAACTCGACCGGCACGGAGTGCGGTTGCCTGCGCTGATGCCGCTCGCCGAGCTGGAGATCGATCCGCCCGAGTGGTCGGCCCAGTTGATCTGGCTCGGCACCTGCCGCGTCCCGGTGGCCCGGCGTCTGCTGGCCACCCTCCGCTCGGCCGCACCGCCCGAGCCGCGCCCGGACCTCAGCGCCCTGGTCCGGGAGGCCAACGCCCGCAGCGAACAGAATCGGGCCATCAAAGGCGGCGGCGGGCTCTCGTGTCATGGTCCGGAGAGTCCCTGACCAACGCCGAGCTGACTGAGCGCATATCGTCATTGGCCGCATCACCCGCTCACGCGGCGTTCCTCGGCGTCAGATCGATCGTGAGCTCGGCGTCAAGGGCACGCGCCAGACGGCGCAGGAGCGGAATGGTGGGTACGGTGCCTCCGCCCTCGATGCGGGAGATCTGCGGCTGCTTCATCCCGCATCGTTCTGCCAGCTCACTGCTAGATGCCGAGCACCAGCTTGGCGGTGGTGAAGTAGATGACCAGACCGGTGGCGTCGACCAGGGTGGTCACCATCGGGGCCGAGACCACCGCCGGGTCGATGCGGAGCTTCTTGGCCAGCAGGGGCATGGTGCCGCCGACCGTGGAGGCCCAGGTGCAGATGACGATCAGGGTGATGGCGACGACGGCCGCCACGTCGGCGCCGACGAAGATCGCGCCGACCACGAAGCCGACGGCCGCCAGCATCAGGCCGAGCAGCAGTCCGGTGCGGCACTCGCGCCAGATCACCCGGATCAGGTCGGAGGTGCGCACCTCGCCGACCGCCAGGGCGCGGACAGCGGCGGTGGCGGCCTGGGCGCCGGTGTTGCCGCCGGTGCCGATCAACAGCGGGACGAAGAGCGCGAGTTGGGTGACCGACTCCAGGGTGCCCTCGTACGCCTGGTTGACCGAGACGGTGAGGGTGGCCGCGACCAGCAGCAGCATCAGCCACAGCATCCTGGTGCGGGAGAGCTGGAAGACGCTGGCCGACATGTAGTGCCGCTCCAGCGGCTCGGCGCCGGCCTGCCTGGCCACGTCCTCGGTGTCGGCCGCCTCGATGACCTCGAAGGCGTCGTCGCTGGTCAGCAGGCCGACGAGGCGGTCCTCGCTGTCCACCACCGGCAGGTCGAGGACGTTGGTCTCGCGCATCAGCCGGGCCGCCGACTCGGCGGGCTCGGTGGCCTGGGCGCGCGGCGGCTCGGTGACCACCAGCTCGGAGACCATGGCGGTCGGCTCGCTGAGGACCAGTTCGCGCAGCTCGACGATGCCGGTGAGGCGGCGGCCCCGGTCGACCACCGGCAGGGTGTAGATGGTCTCGGCCCGCGCGCCCCGGCGGCGCACCACCTCGAGGGCCTGGTCGACCGTCAGGTCCTGCTGGAGGGCGACCGTCTCGGGGGTCATGAAGCGGCCGACCGAGCCCTCGGGGTAGCCGAGCAGCGCGGCCGTCATCTGCCGCTCGTGGGCGCTCAGGCCGGCCAGCACCCGCTTGGCGACCTTGGCCGGCGCCTCCTTGAGCATCCGGGCCCGGTCGTCCGGGTCCATGTTCTCGACCAGGTCACGGAACGCCTGGTCGCGCAGCCCCTCGAGGATCTGCTGCTGGTCGACGGGATCGAGTTCCTCGAAGACCTCGAGCGCGCGGTCCTTGTCGAGCAGCCGGAAGGTGATCACGGACTGGACGGCGTCCATCCGGGCGATCTCGTCCGCGATGGCGTAGGGCGGCTGGGTCTCCAGCCACTCGAGGGCGCCGGCGAGGTCCTGCTCGTCCAGGAGCATGGGAAGGTGGGTCATGGCGGTGGAACCCCCAGGAAACGGAAGGCGAGCACGGGCATCCGGGGCACGCGCACACGCCGACCACCCCAGGTGCCGCCAAGAGGTGGGGGGCTACCTGGGCGTGCCGGCGCGGCGCGGGGGATGACTGGGAGGGTCACTGCGCATCGCAGCGTCACCTCCCGCCGTGTCGTTCCACCGAGGCTTTCGCCAAGTCCGTCATTCAGGGTACTAGCCATCGATGACGATCATGGCAAAAATTCCGACATAATGGACTGTCAGTCCGTCGGTTCACCTGATCGTTTCTGCGTCGTCCCGACCCGGCCGCCGGGCGGTGGCTCAGCCGACCCGGTCCAGCACGATCGAGGAGCCGGGCTCCCGCACCGCGCCGACCGGCGCGATCCGGATCGCCTCGTCGCCCGCCAGCGCCGCGAGCGCCGGCTCGAACCGCTCGGGGGTGTCAGTGTGCAGGGTCAGCAGCGGGGCGCCCGCCGTCACCCGGTCCCCCGGCTTGGCGTGCAGCTCCACGCCGGCCGCCGCCTGCACCGGGTCCTCCTTGCGGGCCCGGCCGGCACCGAGCCGCCAGGCCGCCACGCCCACCGCGTAGGCGTCCAGGTCGGTCAACACACCGGACTCGGAGGCCGTCACGGTATGCGTCTCGCGGGCGGTCGGCAGCGGCGCGTCCGGGTCGCCGCCCTGGGCAGCGATCATCCGCCGCCAGCGGTCCATCGCCGAACCGTCGGCGAGCGCGGCCGCCGGATCGGCGTCCGGCAACCCGGCCGCGTCCAGCATCTCCCTGGCCAGCGCCAGCGTCAGCTCCACCACGTCCGCCGGGCCGCCGCCGGCCAGCACCTCGACGGACTCCCGCACCTCCAGCGCGTTGCCCGCCGTCAGCCCCAACGGCGTGGACATGTCGGTGAGCAGCGCCACCGTCCGCACCCCGTGGTCGGTGCCGAGCCCCACCATGGTCTCCGCCAACTCGCGGGCGTCGGCGAACGTCTTCATGAACGCGCCCGAGCCGACCTTGACGTCGAGCACCAGCGCGCCGGTGCCCTCGGCGATCTTCTTGGACATGATCGACGAGGCGATCAGCGGGATCGACTCGACGGTGCCCGTGACGTCCCGCAGCGCGTACAGCTTGCGGTCGGCCGGGGCGAGCCCGTCACCCGCCGCGCAGATCACGGCGCCGGCCGAGCCGAGCACGTCCAGCATCTCGTCGTTGGACAGCAGCGCCCGCCAGCCGGGGATGGACTCCAGCTTGTCGAGCGTGCCGCCGGTGTGCCCGAGCCCACGCCCGGACAGCTGCGGCACGGCCGCGCCGCAGGCCGCCACCAGCGGGGCGAGCGGCAGGGTGATCTTGTCGCCGACGCCGCCCGTCGAGTGCTTGTCGGTGGTGGGCAGCGGCAGCTTCGAGAAGTCCATCCGCTCGCCCGAGGCGATCATCGCCGCCGTCCACCGGGCGATCTCGGCCCGGTCCATGCCGTTCAGCAGGATCGCCATGGCGAGCGCCGACATCTGCTCGTCGGCCACCTCGCCCCGCACGTAGGCGTCGATCACCCAGTCGATCTGCTCGGGCGTCAGCGCCAGGCCGTCCCGCTTGGCCCGAATCACGCTGATGGCGTCCATACCGTTCAACTGCTCACTTTCCTCAGTTGCTTTCCAACTGCCAGGCGTCCGGCAGCAGTTCGGCCAGCGGCCGGATGCCGTCCCGGGTGTCGACCAGCAGTTCCGGGCCGCCGTGCTCCATCAGCAGCTGCCGGCAGCGGCCGCACGGCAGGATGATCTCGCCGCGCCCGTCGCAGCAGGTGAAGTGGGTCAGCCGGCCGCCGCCCGTGGCGTGCAGCGCGGAGACCAGGCCGCACTCGGCGCACAGCCCGAGCCCGTACGAGGCGTTCTCCACGTTGCAGCCGCTGACGGTGCGCCCGTCCTCGGCGACCAGCGCCGCGGCGCCCACCGGGTAGGCCGAGTAGGGCGCGTACGCCCGGGACATGGCGTCCCTGGCCGCCGCGCGCAGCGCCGCCCAGTCGACGCCGTCGTCGGCGGAGTTCGGAGTAGGGGTCGAGGTGCTCACCCCGGGATTCTCCGTCACCGCGCCTGACCTCTTCGATAGGGCTTGCCCACGGCGCGCGGCGTGCGCAGCCGTTGCGAGAACAGCGCGAGCACCAGCAGCGTCGCCAGGTAGGGGCTGGCGGTGATCAGCTCGCGCGGGATGCTGTCGCTGGCGGCGTACCAGAGCCACAGCAGCCCGGCCAGCACCACACTGGTGGCCGCCGCGGCGCGCTTGCCCCGGGTGAACTGCCAGACGGCGAGCACCAGCAGGCCGAACGAGAACAGCAGCAGCATGGCGTGCACGGTGGCCGCCTCGCGGGTCTGCAACGCGTCCATGAAGCCGAAGAGCCCGGCGCCGGCCGCGACCCCGCCAGGCCGCCAGTTGCCGAAGATCATGGTGGCCAGGCCCAGGTAGCCGCGGCCGCCGGTCTGACCGTCCTGGTACATCCTGATCAGCACGGCCAGGTAGGCGCCGCCGAGGCCGGCCAGGCCGCCGGAGACGGCGAGCGCCACGTACTTGTAGAGGTACACGTTGACGCCGAGCGACTCGGTGGCCTGCGGGTTCTCGCCGCAGGAGCGGAGCCGCAGGCCGAACGCCGAGCGCCACAGCACGAAGTAGCTGCCGACGAAGAGCAGCACGGCGAGCAGCGTCAGCCAGGACACGTTGGTGACGGCGGCCCGCAGGATGCCCGCGGTGTCGGAGACGAGGAACCAGTGCCGGTCGGCGATGTTCCCCAGCGCGTCGGAGACCCCGGGCACGGTGAACGGTTCGAGCCGGTCCATCTGCGGCGACTGCTTGTCGTTGCCGCCGGCCGCCGACGCCGCCTCGTTCTCGCCGAACCAGAGCCTGGCCAGGAACTGGACGACGCCGAGCGCCAGGATGTTGATGGCCACGCCGGAGACGATGTGGTCGACGCCGAAGGTGACGGTGGCCAGCGCGTGCACGAGACCGCCCAGCATGCCGCCCACGATGCCGGCGGCCACGGCGGCCCAGGGGCCGTGCTCCCAGCCGATCCAGCCGGCGGCGAACAGGCCGAGCATCATCATGCCCTCGAGGCCGATGTTGACCACCCCGGACCGCTCGGCCCACAGGCCGCCGAGGCCGGCCAGGCCGATCGGCACGGCGAACGTCATGGCGCTGGTCCACTGCTGGGTGGCGGTGATGCTGGGCTCGTCGGTGATGGCACGCACCAGGGAGAGCAGCAGCAGCGCGCCGGCCACCAGGAGCAGCAGCCCCGCGGACGTCAGCCGGGGCCGGCGGCCACCGCCGCCGCCCTCGTTGTCGTGAGCGGGACGCACTCTGGCGGCCAGGTTGGAGAGGGTCGTGGTCACGCGGACACCTCCGCCGAGTCCGAGTCGTTCTTGCGGGTCGCCCCGGACGAGCCGGCGGCCCCGCCCTGGGCGGCGGCCAGTTCCTCGCCCACCATGCGCTGCTGGCGCCTGATCCCCCACCGGCGGACCAGTTCGTAGGCGACGACGACGGAGAGCACGATGACGCCCTGCATCACGAGGATGATCTCCTGCGCGTAGTCCTCGGCCTCCAGCTGCGTGGAGGTGCGTTCGAGGAAGCCCCAGAGCAGCGCGGCGAAGCCCATGCCGAGCGGGTGGTTGCGGCCGAGCAGGGCGATGGCTATGCCGGTGAAGCCGAGGCCCTCGGGGAAGTCGTTGCCGTAGTTGCCCGACTCGTTCAGCAGGGTCGGCATGCCGACCAGTCCCGCCACGGCGCCGGAGAGCAGCATGGCGGTCACCACGGTGCGCTTGACGCTGACGCCACTGGCCTCGGCGGCCGGCTCCGACATGCCGACGGCCCGCAGGTCGAAGCCGAACCGGGTGCGGTTGAGCACGAACCAGTAGGCGACGCCGATCAGCACGGCGATCACCACCGTGCCGTGGACCGGCTGCACCTGGGTCTCGAACTCGAAGAACATGCTGGAGTCCGGCAGATCCGTGGTGTGGACGATGTTCCCGTCCAGTTCGGCGAGCCGGCCCTGCTGGAGGAAGTAGCCGATCAGCGAGCCGCCGAGGAAGTTCAGCATGATCGTGGTGATGACCTCGCTGACGCCCCGGCTGGCCTTGAGCCAGCCGGCGATGCCGGCCCAGACGGCGCCGACGGCCATCGCGGTGAGGAGGATCACCGGGATCCGCAGGGCGCCCGGCAGGCTGAGCGCCCCGCCGACCACCGCCGCGAAGAACGCGGCGACCCGGTACTGGCCGTCCACGCCGATGTTGAACAGGTTCATCCGGAAGCCGATGGCGACGGCGACCGCTGACAGGTAGTAGGGGATGGCCCGGTTGACGATCCAGACCTGGCTGTCGCTCTTGGTGCCGAAGTCGAGCATCACCTCGTAGGCCCGGAACGGGTTCTGGCCGGTGACGCCCATCACGGCCGAGGTGATGGCGATGGCGGTGACGATCGCCAGCAGCGGGGCGGCGACGCCGAGCACGAGTTTCTCGCGGTCGATCCGCAGCGCGTTCCTCACGCCTCGTCACCGCCTTCCGGGTCGGGTGGGGTCTCCAGGTGGCCGGTGGCCGCGCCGGTCATGGCGGTGCCCAGCTCCTCGGGGGTGATGGTGGCGGGGTCGGCGTCCGCGACCAGGCGGCCGCGGTACATCACGCGCAGGCTGTCGGAGAGCCCGATCAGCTCGTCCAGGTCGGCCGAGATCAGCAGCACGGCCAGGCCCTCGTGTCTCGCCTGCTTGATCTGGTCCCAGATCTGGGCCTGCGCCCCGACGTCCACGCCGCGCGTCGGGTGGGCCGCGATCAGCACCTTGGGGTGGTGGCTCATCTCGCGGCCGAAGATCAGCTTCTGCTGGTTGCCGCCGGACAGCGAGCCGGCGGTGACCTCGATGCCGGGGGTGCGGACGTCGTACTCCTCGACGATCCGCCAGGTGTCCTGGCGGGCGCTGCCGATGGTGAGGAACGGCGGCCTGCCGTTGGGCGGCTCGGTCACGTGGCCGAGCATCCGGTTCTCCCAGAGCGGCGCGTCGAGCAGCAGCCCGTGCCGGTGCCGGTCCTCCGGGATGTAGCCGACGCCCGACTCGCGCCTGGTCCTGGTGGACGCCCGGGAGACGTCGGCGCCGTCCAACGTGACGGTGCCGGAGTCCGGGCGGCGGATGCCCATGATCGCCTCGACCAGCTCGGCCTGCCCGTTGCCCTCCACGCCGGCGATGCCGAGGACCTCGCCGCGGTGGATGGTGAAGCCGACGTCGCCGAGCACCTCGCGGGGCTGCCCGTCCGAGTCTGTGCCGGCGAGCCGCAACCCCTCGACGGTGAGCACCGGCTGGTCGGTGACGGTCGACTCGCGGGTCTCCGGGGTGGGCAGCTCGCTGCCCACCATCAGCTCGGCCAGCAGCTTGGGGGTGGTCTCGGCCGGCACCACGGACCCGACGGTGGTGCCCTGCCTGATCACGGTGATGTCGTCGGCGACGGACAGCACCTCGCCCAGCTTGTGCGAGATGAAGATGACGGTCAGGCCCTCGGCGGTCAGCTCGCGCAGGTTGTCGAAGAGCGCGTCCACCTCCTGCGGGACGAGCACGGCGGTCGGCTCGTCCAGGATCAGGGTGCGGGCGCCGCGGTACAGCACCTTCAGGATCTCGACGCGCTGCCGGTCGGCGACGCCGATCTCCTCCACGAGGACGTCGGGCCGCACGCCGAGCCCGTAGGCCGCGGAGAGCTCGGCGATCCGCGCTCGGGCGCGGGCCCCGATGCCGTGCAGCTTCTCGGCGCCGAGGACGACGTTCTCCAGCACGGTGAGGTTGTCCGCCAGCATGAAGTGCTGGTGGACCATGCCTATGCCGCGCGCGATGGCGTCGGCCGGGCTGCCGAAGGAGGCGCGTTCGCCCTCGATCTCGATGGTGCCCTCGTCTGGCTTCTGCATGCCGTAGAGGATCTTCATCAGGGTCGACTTGCCGGCGCCGTTCTCCCCGACCAGGGCGTGCACGGTGCCGCGTTCGACGGTGATGTTGATGTCGTGGTTGGCGACGACACCGGGGAACCGCTTGGTGATGCCGCGCAGCGCGACGGCCGGGACGGCCGGCTCCTCGCCGGACCCCGCGCCACGTTGGGGCGGAACGGTGGAGGCTGTGATGGCGCACACTCCTTGGACAGCGACAAGCCCCTGGAAGGGGCCCCTGGCGGGGCCGGGGCCCCGAAGGGACCGCGACTTCTCCCACTACCGGCGGCTTGGCGGCCGACCGGACCCTGCGTACCGGGGCCGTTGACCGAGCCCCGGCAAGAGTACGGCCCCTGGCGGGGCCAGGGCCCCGAAGGGACCCCAGGCCGACCCCGGCTGGACCGGGGCCGGGCGGCCGGCCCGGCTGGGCCGGACCTGGCCAGCTTCGCGGGTTGGCCGGGCAAGCCCGGCGAGGCCGAAGGCCGACGACGGCCTTGGACCGGCCGACCCGAGGCCGGGGGCCGGACCGCGGAGGTCCGTACCCCGGTTGGCCTGGCCGGGGCCCGGACCGCCGGAGGACGAACCTCCCGAGGTCAGACCGCCCGGAACCGGACCGTCGGATCGACGGGGCCGGACTCCCTTGGCCCGGCCTCGCCCGGACGAGACCGTGCCCCTCTCGGGGCCGGCCCACCCGGCCGGAGGCCGGACGGCGTTCACCCGCACCCAACCCGGCCGGCTCCGGCCGGCCTGCGAGGCCGGCGGCCAAGCCCGCCGGGGGTCGGCCCCCTTGGGGCGGCCTACCCGGCCGCCGGGCCGGAGGCCGGCCGGGGCCGGTAGGCCGGCCGGGGCCGGTAGGCCGGCCGGGGCCGGTAGGCCGGACAAGGGTGGGCGGGTGGGGGAAACCCCCCGCGCCCCCTACGGCGTGTCGTTCACCTCGATGTCGCCGGAGACGATCGCGTCCGTCGCCGCCTGGATCTCTTCCGAGATGTCGTCGATGAAGCCGCCCGAGGTGGCCAGCGAGACGCCGTTCTCGGCCAGGTTGTACTCGTGGGTGCCGGTCAGCGGCTCCTCGTCCTGCACGCTCTGGATCAGGTCGAAGACCGCCACGTCGACGCCCTTGACCGCGGAGGTCAGGATCGAGTCCTGGTACTCGGCCAGGCCGGGCTGCAGGTACTGGTCGGAGTCGACGCCGATGGCCCACGCGCCGTCGACGGCCGCGACCTCCTCGATCGACCCGGCGCCGGACTGGCCGGCCGCCGTGTAGATCACGTCGATGCCGCGGCCCAGCATGCCGTTGGCCTTCTCCTTGGCCCTGGCGACGTCGTTGAAGCCGCGGTCGTCGTCGGTGTACAGGTACTCGACCGCGACCTCGACGTCCGGGTTGGTGTCGGTGACACCCTGGACGAAGCCGGCCTCGAACTTCTGGATCAGCGGGTTCTGCACGCCGCCGATGAAGCCGACCTGGCCGCTCTCCGACTTCAGCGCCGCGGCCACGCCCGCGAGGTAGGACGCCTCGTGCTCGGCGAAGACCATGCTGTAGATGTTGTCGCCCTCGGACACCGAGTCCACCACGCCGAAGGTGGTGTCAGGGAAGTCCGCGGCGACCTGGGTGATGGCCTCGCCGTAGAGGAAGCCGACGCCGATGACCGGGTTGTAGCCCTCCTGGGCCAACGACTCGAGCCGCTGCACGCGGTCGGCCGTGGTCTCCTCGTTGCGGGCGGTGCGGGTCTCGACCTCGATGCCGAACTCCTCGATGGCCTGGTCGCCACCGCGGGCCGCGGCCTCGTTGAAGGAGTGGTCGTCGCGACCACCGACGTCGAAGGCGATCGCAGCGCCCTGGCCACCGCCGGACTCACCGCTCTCCCCGTTGTTGTTGGACTCCGTGGAACTCTCGCCACAGGCTGCGGCGGAGAGCGCGAGTGCCGTGGTCAGAGCCACAGTTGCTGCAAGACGTGATACGCGGCGCAAGAGGACGGTCCCTTCAGTTGAAAGCGCCTCTTACCCGGCGCCGTTACCCGCCGATCGTAACGCGCGTAGATCCTAAGAGAAGACTTGGGGAATTCCGTTATCAGATCGGTTTGAATCCTCCCCTCCCTGAGGGAGGGGATTCCTGGCTCAGGCCGCCTCCCGGAGCAGCGCTCCGGGAGGTCTTCCGCCCTCAGCACCAGCCGGGTGGAGACCAGCCCGGACAAGCATGACGCGTGCGGAGTTCTTGTCCCTGGGGGACGTGGTTCCGCATGCGGTGCAGGTGTAGGTGCGCTCACCCAGCGGCAGTGCGTGCTTGGCTCTCGCATCGCAGTTGGCGCAGTCCATCGTGGTGTACGCGGGGTGGACGAGGCGGATGTCCCGCCCGTGCTTGCGGCCCATCTCGATCAGAGCGGCCTTGGTGGCGCCGATGGCGGCGTCGGCGGCCTTGCGGGCCATGGTGGTCTTGGCGAGGAACTTCGAGCGGAAGTCCTCGACTGCGATCGCGTCGTGTTCGCGGACAACCTTCTTGGCCCACTTGCGACCGGTGTCCGCACGCTGGCGGGCGGCCTTCTTGTACGCCTTCGCCCGCAGCCGCCTCGCCTCCCGGTAGCCCTTCGACCCGGGCTGCCCCTTCCTCGGCCTGCGGCGGGCCATCATCCGGTCATACCGGCTCAGCTTCGCCTGGGCCCTCCTGCCGTACTCGGCATGCGGAAGATCGTGCGCCTCTGATGTGGTGGTCGCTGTCTCCCGCACGCCCCAGTCGACACCGAGCACGCGGCCGGCCTCCGCCAAGGGCTGGACCTGGGCGGAGACGACGAACGAGCAGTACCAATGCCCGACGCTGTCCTGGTACACGCGCACACTCGACGGTGCGGCAGGCAGGTCGCGAGACCACACCACGGTCAGCACGATGCCGCCCGCCAGGTGTAGACGGCCGTCCTTCAAGCGGAAGTTACGCCGGGTGTAGTTGAGACTTGGCAGCGCCTCGCGCCTGGTCTTGTGCTTCGGCATCCCCGCACGGCGCGCCACGGGCAGGCGCTCCTTGATGTCCTTCTGCGCCTTGGCGCGGGAGCTGCCAAAGTCGCGGATGACCTGCTGCTGCGGAACCGACGCCCCCTCACGCAACCACGACAAGCGGGCGCGGGCCTCGGTCAGCATCTTGTCGAGCTGCGCCGGGCCGCACGTAGCCTTCTGCCCCGTGGCCTTGTTGTGCAGATGTACGGCCCTGGACTTCGCGACGCACTCGTTCCACACCCACCGGCACCGGCCCCACTCCGCCGCCAGAGCGGCGCCGGCCGTAGACGACACGCGGAGCCGGTAGGTGTAGCGGGCATGCCCCGCCTCCACAACAGCCATCGCCTGCACCATGCCCCCTCACTTCCTCAGCCGGAGCGCGACGCTGCCCCGAACCCACTCAAGGACCATACGCACGACTGCCACACACATGTGCCCCGATCCCGCGACCGCCACCCCGACCAGCGAGCACCCACACGCGCGTTCGCATCATCCATGGCCCACCACCGGTACAGGCGCTGCCCTAAGGAGCCCCGCGCAAGAAGACAGGTTGATAGCCCTTGCCCATCGAAGCCCCTCGACTGTCCCGTGATCCACGGCACGCGCGGACAGGGCGATACGCGCCTTATGCGCCGACTACCCTGAGGACGTCCGCGCGGCCCGTGCCCATTGGCTCGGGATCAGGGCCCCATGACCGCCATCCGAGGCCTGAAGGAGGTAGCCGTGACCACCGGGTTTCCCGAGTGGATGATGCCGCCCCGCCCGAGCGGCTGGGAGGCGGACGATCTGGATCACCTCGCTGACGCGCCGCGACACACCGAACTCGTCGACGGGGCATTGATCTTCACGATGTCGCCGCAGCGGTCCTGGCACTCCCGGCTGGTCGGAAACCTCACCCACGCGGTGCGGCAGGCGTCGCCGGCCGGCTTCGAGGTGGAGCAGGGCATGACCGTTCGGCTGGACCGGAAGAGCCGCCTCGAACCGGACGTGCTGGTGACCACCGCCGCCTACGACGCCGACCTCACCTGGTTCGCCCCCGAGGACGTCGTCCTGGTGGTCGAGGTGGTCTCCGAGGAGTCGGCGGACCGCGACCGTTCCATCAAGCCGTTCAAGTACGCGCAGGCGAGGATCCCGCACTTCTGGCGCGTCGAGGAGGAGGACGGGGCGGCCACGGTCCACACCTACGAGCTCGACACCATGACCGGCTCGTACGTGGCCACCGGCATCCACCGCGGCCGGCTGAAGTCCGCGATTCCGTTCACCGTCGACCTGGACCTCACCGCCCTCGTCCCCTGATCGTCCGGATCGCTAGCCCGGCCACAGCTCGGTGAAGTGCGCCGCCACCAGCGCGGTGATCTCGTGGAGCGCCTCGGCCGCCGGGCGGGGTGGGAGGCGGCGGCCGTCGCGGAGGCGGAGGGCGACCGCGTCGGTGGCCGACTCGGCCGGGCCGACCACCGCCTGGTACGGGACGAGCCTGGCGGCCCGGATCCGGGAGCCGAGGCTGCCGCGGTCCGGGTCGTGCACCTCGGCCCGCAGGCCGAGTTCCACGGCGCGACGGGCCAGCCGCTCGGCGGCCGGCAGCTCCGCGTCCGAGACCGGCAGCGCGACCAGCTGTAGGGGCGCGAGCCAGGCGGGGAACGCGCCGCCGTGCACCTCGATGAGCTGCGCGACGGCCCGTTCCACGCTCCCCACGATGCTCCGGTGCACCATCACCGGCCGGTGCCTGGCACCGTCGGGTCCCACGTAGCTCAGGTCGAACCGCTCGGGCTGGTGGAAGTCGACCTGCACGGTCGACAGGGTGGCCTCGCGGCCCGCGCCGTCCACCACCTGGACATCGATCTTGGGGCCGTAGAACGCCGCCTCGCCCTGGACCGCCTCGTACCGGACGCGGGCCCGGTCGAGCACCTCCCGCAGCAGGGTCTCGGCCCGCCGCCACATCTCCGGCGCGGCCACGTACTTCCCGCCCCCGCCGGCCAGCGAGAGCCGGTAGCGGGCGACGGTCAGCCCCAGCGCGGCGTAGGCGCGGCGGATCATGGCGAGCGCCGCCTCGGCCTCGTCGGCTACCTGGTCGAGGGTGCAGAAGATGTGCGCGTCGTTGAGCTGGATCGCCCGCACCCGGGTGAGCCCGCCGAGCACGCCGGACAGCTCCGCCCGGTACATCCCGCCCAACTCGGCCATCCGCAGTGGGAGTTCGCGGTAGCTGTGACCACGGGAGCGGTAGATCAGCGCGTGGTGCGGGCAGAGGCTGGGCCGCAGCACGACCTGCTCGCCGCCGACCTCCATGGGCGGGAACATGTCCTCGCTGAAGTGCTCCCAGTGGCCCGAGATCTCGTAGAGCTCGCGCTTGCCGAGCACCGGCGAGGCGACGTGCCGGTAGCCGGCGCGCCGTTCCTCCTCCCTGACGTACTCCTCCAGCGCCTGCCGCACGGCCGCCCCGTCGGGCAGCCAGTACGGCAGCCCGGAGCCGATCAGCCGGTCGGTGTCGAACAGGTCCAGCTCGCGGCCGAGCCTGCGGTGGTCGTGGACGGCGGTCTCCATGGTGGTCGTCTCCTCAGGAACTGCCTGGGACGGGTGACCACGTGACGAAGCCCCGGGGCACTCGCCCCGGGGCTTCGACTAGGACATCGGTCAGCGCGCCGGGACTCTCTCCGGCGTCGTCGTCACGACGAACTGGGCGCGCTTCACAACTCCACGCTAACAGACGGCTCCACGGCGGGGGCGGCTCAGCGGAAGTACCTCGCGAACCAGTCGAGCATCGGCTCCGGGCGGCGCTGGAACTCCAGGTAGCCGTCCCAGCGGGCCGTGGTGCCCTCGATCCACCGCAGCCTCTTCTCCGTGCCCGGGATGTTGTCGTACATCTCCCGCACGTCGCTCGGATGCGTGAGGACGTCGTCGCGCACCTGGTAGAGGAACGTCGGCACGTTGACGTTCCTGGCCCACTCCCGCGGGCTCCTGGGCGCGAACCCGATGCTGGTGCGCAGGACGATGAGCCGCTCCAGGTCGTCGAGGCGGTCGGGGAGCCCGATCATCTCCAGCCGCCGTCGGAGGATGGTCTCCGCCGTCACGGGCTGCGGCCCGACCAGGCAGCGGACGCCGTCGAACACCTCGGGGAACCGCGTCATGGCGGCGAAGGTGGAGCTGCACCCCAGGCACCGGCTGAAGAGGCCGATCGCCATGCGCCGCGTGTCCCGGCGGCCGCGGACGTAGTCGAGCGAGCCGACGACGTCGCGCGCCTCGTAGATGCCGCTCGACGAGATCCCGCCGTTCGCCGCGCCGCTGAGGCCGGAGTTCCGCAGGTCGTAGGCGAGGACGCTGTAACCGGCGTCGTGCAGGATCCGGTAGTCCGGGGTCAGGTCTACCTCGAACCCGTTGCCGCTCGGCGCCCACAGCGAGTGCCACGGCTCCAGGTGGGCGGGGATCCCCGACCTGCTGAACCCCATCGGGTGATTGGCGATGACCAGCCTGTTCGACCCGGGCGCCGGGATGAACCAGCCCTCCAACGGCACGCCGTCCCTGGCGGGGAAGGTGACGTCCTCGTAGTCGAGCCCCTGCTCGGCCGGCGTGTGCAGGACCGGGGATCGCCGTTGGAAGCTGAACCCCTCGGCGAACTGCTCCAGCAACTCGTCGTCCGTGACGTCGTTCGTGTCGTCGTTCTCGGCCCCGGCGGCCCCGGCGGCCCCGGCTGCTCCCATGGCGGCGGCGAGCAGACCCACGGCCGCCGTCGCGCCGAGGGAGCCGTTCAGCAACTGTCGTCTGGCGAGATGGTTACCCAAGGTGTCAACTCCTGAGCGGGTTGTCGATGCCGCCACCCAGTCAACTCGGCGCCGTGGCCGACCTGAAGGACCGATTCGAGCGGCATTGATACCGTGAAGGTATGGATGACCTGGAGGTGCGGCAGCTCCGGTACTTCGTGGCCGTCGCCGAGGAACTCCACTTCGGGCGGGCGGCGTTGCGGCTGGGCATGGCGCAGCCTCCGCTGTCCCGGGCGATCCGTGACCTGGAGCGGCGGTTGGGCGTGCGGCTGCTGGAGCGCACCACGCGCCACGTCTCGCTCACCCCCGCCGGGGAGGTGCTGCTCCGCGACGCCAGGACCGCGCTCGACGCCGTCGCCGCCGCCGGCCGGCGGGCCAGGCACGCGGGTCGGCCCGCGCCCGGGCTGCGGCTGGCGCTCAAGGCCGACTACGACGGCGGGCTGCTGCCGCGGATCCTCGCCGCGTACCGGCACGAGGCGGCGGCGCTCCCGGTGGAACTCGTCCTTGTCGGTCGGGGCGAGCAGCTGCCGGCGCTGTGCGAGGGCCGCGCGGACGTCGCGCTGCTGCCCGTCCCGCTGGCCGACGGCCGGGGTCTTGACGTCGAACCGCTGCTGACCGAACCCCGGTTGGTCGCCCTGGCGGCGACCGATCCGCTGGCCGACCGCCCGCGCCTGCGCGTGGCGGACCTGGCCGGCAGGCCACTCCCCGACGGCACGCCGGCCGACCGGGACGGCCGACCGCCGACGGACGTCCCTTCGCCGTTGGCCGAGGCTCCGCCGAGGCGCCTGGACCTGGCCCAGATCTTCAGCCTGATCGAGCTGGGCAGCATCGTCTGGTTCCCGCCGGCGTCGGTGGCGCGGCGGCACCCGCGGCCCGGCGTGGTCTACCGGACCGTCGACGACCTCGGGCCCATCACCCTCGCCCTGGCCTGGCCGCAGGACTCCCGCTCACCGGCCGTCGCCGCGCTCGTCCGCACCGCGACGTCGGTCGCGACATCGGTCGCGGCGGCCGACGCGCCGACGTGACCGCGCGGCGCCGTCATCCCGCGCCCGTCCCCGCACCGCCGCCCGCGGCCGGACCGGGCCGCCGCAG